>JALYGD010000001.1 GCA_030777265.1 Actinomycetota bacterium
CGACAGGATGGCACAAGACCGCGACGTAGGCGGGAAGGCCTGAGAAGAATGGCCGGATACGAGCCATGGGTCACCCTCGCGGTCCTCGCCGCCGTGCTCGTCGGTCTCGCGCTCGATCGAGTCTCCCCGGCGACTGCCGTGCTCGGCGGCCTCGTCGTGCTCCTCTTGACCGGAGTCCTGACCCCCACCGAGGCGTTCTCGGGCTTCGCGAACCCGGCGACGGTGACGATCGCGGCGCTGTTCGTCGTATCCCGCGCGGTGCAGCAGACCGGCCTGCTCGGCTCGACGGTCCAGCGTATCCTCGGCGACGGCGAGGGGGCGCGCTCCCCGCTCGTGCGGCTCGTCGCCCCGATCGTCATGCTGTCGTCGGTCATCGCCAATACCCCGATCGTCGCAACCCTTGCCTCGCCCGTGAGGGATTGGGCCGAGCGTCACGGCCGCCCCGCCTCCCATTACCTCATGCCCCTGTCGTTCGCCGCCATCCTCGGCGGGCTCGTCACGACCATCGGGACTTCGACGACTCTCGTCGTCTCCGGTCTGCTCGACCAGCTGGGTTTCGAACCTTTCAGTCTGCTCGAGATCACCCCGGTCGGACTTCCAGTCGCCCTCGCCGGCGGGGTCGCACTCGTCGCGACCGCTCCGCGTGTGCTGCCCGACCGGCGCAACCCGCTTCAGCAGGTAGCGACCGGCGAGCGCGCGTACACGTTCCATGCCCGAGTCGAGCCGGGCGGGCCGCTCGATGGAGCCGGGATCCGGGCAGCGTCGCTGCGCGCGCTGGAAGGCGTGTACCTCGCCGGTGTCGAGCGCGGCGGGCGCGAGGTCGCTCCGGTCGCTCCCGAAGAGGTTCTCGAAGGCGGTGACGTCCTGACCTTCGTGGGCCGGGTCGACCACGTCCGCGACCTCGTCAGCCGGCCTGGCTTGAAGTCTGCCGAGGAGCAGCATGTCGACCTGCTGCGGATCGCGCGCCGCAGCTTCTTCGAAGTCGTGCTCGGTCCTTCGTCAGCGCTGGTCGGCCAGACGCCGAAGGAGCTGGCGTTCCGCGGTCGCTACAACGCCGCGATCATCGCGATCCACCGGGCTGGTGAGCGTGTGATGGGAAAGCTCGGCGAGGTGAGACTGCACGCCGGAGATGCCTTGCTACTGCTGGCCGACCCCCGCTTCGACGAGCGCTGGCGCGACCGGCGCGACTTCCTCGTGGTCGTTGCCCTCGACGATGAGGACGTGCGCGTTGACAGGCGAGCGTGGCTCGCGCTCGGCGTCCTGGCTGCCATGGTGGTCGCGGCGGCCTCCGGGCTGATGCCCATCCTCCAGGCCACGCTCGCCGCGGTGTTCGTGCTCGTCGCAACCCGAACGGTGTCGATCCAGCAGGCTCGCGACGCGCTCGACCTCGACGTCCTCCTCATCATCGCCGGCTCGCTCGGCCTCGGTGCCGCGGTCGAGAGTTCTGGAGTCGCGGCTACCGTCGCCAACGGCATCGCTGGGATGGCCACGACGGCTGGCGCCCTCGGTGCGCTCGCTGCCATCCTCGTCGGCATGGTCGTGCTGACCGAGATCATCACGAATACCGCCGCAGCTGCACTCATGCTCCCGATCGCACTGCAGGTCGCGACCCGGGTCGGAGCGGACCCGCATGCATTCGCCATCGCGATCGCAGTCGGCGGCTCGGCATCGTTCCTCACCCCCATCGGTTACCAGACGAACACCATCGTCTACGGTCTAGGTGGCTACCGCTTCGGTGACTACTGGCGCCTCGGGCTACCCATTACCGCGATTACCGTGGTGAGCGCGATGCTCGTGATCCCGCTCGTGTGGCGGGTCTAGCGAGCGGCGCTCCGCAGGAGCGACGCGAGAGGAGCCGTCTTAGGTTTCCTAAGACGGCGACGGCAGGGGACCTGACCTGCGGGGGTTGACGACCCTGCCGCCCCGCGTCTCCTCAGCCCCCGTTCAAGCCGTAGTAGCCTTCACGCTCGAGGTGGAGGAGGACGCGGTTCGCGGCCTCCTCCGGTGACGCGTTGCTCGTGTCGATGACCACTTCGGCATCAGCAGGGCCCTCGTAGGGGTCGTCGATGCCGGTGAAACCCGTGACGAGCCCCGCCCGGGCCTTCGCATAGAGCCCTTTGCGGTCGCGCTCCTCACACACCTCGAGCGGTGTGGCGACGTGCACGAGCACGAAGCCGCCGCCGGTCTCCTCGACCATGCGGCGCACCTCCTTGCGGGTCACGTCGTAGGGCGCGATCGGGGCGCAGATCGCGATGCCCCCATTGCGTGTGATCTCGCTGGCCACGAATCCGATGCGGCGGACGTTGAGGTCGCGATGCTCCTTCGAGAAGCCGAGCTCGCTCGACAGGTGTTTGCGGACGATGTCGCCGTCGAGCAGGGTTACCGGCCGGCCTCCGAGCTCGAGCAGCTTCGTGAGCAGAACGTTCGCGATCGTCGACTTGCCTGAGCCCGACAGCCCGCTGAAGAAAACGGTGAAACCCTGATTGGACCGCGGCGGGTACGTGCGCCGCAGCTCCACGGCCACCTCGGGGTAGGTGAACCACTCGGGAATCTCACGGCCTCTCGCCAGCCGCTCCCTCAGCTCGGTACCCGAGATCTGCAGGGCCCGGGCGCCTGCTGGAACCTCGTCGACCGGGAAGTAGGCGTCGCGTTCGACGACGTAGACCATCTGCTGGAACGGCACCATCTCGATCCCGAGCTCGTCTTCGTGCTTGCGAAGCAGGACTTGAGCGTCGTAGGGGCCGTAGAAGGACGCGCCGCGCGCATCCTTGGGACCAGCATGGTCGCGACCCACGATGAAGTGAGTACAGCCGTGGTTCTTGCGGATGATGGCGTGCCAGACCGCCTCTCGAGGCCCACCCATGCGCATGGCCAGTGGCAGCAGGGCGAGGCCGACGGTGTGCTTCGGGTAGTGGTCGAGCACAGCCTGATAGCAACGGACGCGTGTGTAGTGGTCGACGTCGTCCGCCTTCGTCATTCCGACGACGGGGTGAATGAGCAGATTTGCTTCTGCGTTCGTGGCCGCCCGCATCGTCAGCTCGACGTGGGCGCGGTGCATCGGGTTGCGCGTCTGGAACGCGACCACTCGTTGCCAGCCCCACTCGGCGAACTCCGCCCGCAGCTGCGCCGGCGCTTTGCGCAAGGCGCGAAAGTCGTAGTGCACCGGTGGCTGGAGCACCTCGACCCGCCCTCCCACATACCAGGGGTGGGAGCGCTCGAGGAGGTGACCGACACCAGGATGGGCGACGTCGGCCGTCCCGAAGACGGACTCGGCCTCAGCTACCCGATCCGGTCGCCAGACTCCGCTCGTGTGGAGCACCGCGAGCATCACGCCCTCGGGGTCGCGCAGGGCCAGCGGCGCTCCTGGCACGAGCTGGGCGGCGAGCTCGTCGGGCACGTCGAGCGTGATGGGAACCGGCCAGAGCGTCCCGTCCGCCAGCCGCATGCCCGCGCATACCGACTGGTAGTCGTCGCGGGAGAGGAAGCCCGAGAGCGGCGAGAAGCCGCCCGTCGCCAGCAGTTCGAGGTCGCACAGCTGGCGCGGCGTGAGATCCCACGACAGCCAATCACGCGAAGACGCCTTCAGCTCGGTAGCCCGAGCAGGATCGATGACGAGGTTTTGGAGCGTGCCCCCGTGGGGCGCGACGAGATGATCCACCATGTGCACTCTGTCCATTGAGGTGACGGCCGGGGTCGCTATCGCCAGCGCGACGTGAGGCGACCTGGGAGCTCGGGTCGCGAGCGCTGAGTCGCATGACCTCCAAAAGGAACGATCACCTTACTGGACGGGGTTCGCGCCGGAACGGATGAACCTCAAGGATGCGTGCGCGGGACCTCGGCCGTCGACGAGCGCTCGAGCCGGAACCCTCCTCCAGCGCGCAGAACTGCCCCGAGTAATCACTTCTACGTAGGCCGTGACGGTTGTCACTAGTGGAATTGCAGTAGGCAAGGTTTATTCGTCCTCGCCCCTTTCCGAGGGGAGCAGAAGCCCGCGGCGGCGGGTCGAGCTCGAACGACG
>JALYGD010000002.1 GCA_030777265.1 Actinomycetota bacterium
GTCCGAGTGGACGCATTGCGCCGCAGCTCACGCGAGATCGTTGATGGCGACCGCCCGAGCCGATGAGCGATCTCCCGCACGCCCAGCTTCTGCGCGTGCCAGATGGCGATGTCTTCCCGCTCGGCGAAGGACAAGTAACGGCCTGACACCGTCGGCGCGAGAGAGGGGTTCACACCGCCAGCGTGACGGAACCACCGTGCCCCGACCGCGGATGACACCCCGATCTCCAGCGCCGCGTCCTCTGAACTGACGCCATGCGCGATCGCCGCCCAGAACCGGAGCCGGTCCTCGCGCCAAGCGACCGTCGGCCGCCCCGGCGACGGGATCTGACCCCGATACAGCTGCACGGCCCGCTGCCTCTCCCTCACGGTCACCATCGACACCTCCATCGTCGAGGTGTTGCGACGACCGCTTGATTCCGCCCTCCGATCCCCTGTCGGAGTGGAAGATCACACCGCTGACGTCGCCGCCCCGCACGGTGGCGGCCATCTTGAGAGCGCCAGTGGCGAGGCGGGCGTCGTGGTGCTCGTCGATGGCGAAGCCGGGCACCCGGCGGCTGGCCAGGTCCTCGACGGCAGCGAGGTACAGCTTGCCCTCGGCGGTGGGGATCTCGGTCAGGTCCCCGCACCACTTCTCGTTGACGGTCTGGGCCGAGAAGTCCCGTCCGAGCAGGTCGGGGGCGGGCGGGGCGGCCTTGTCTGGGCGGGTCAGGGAGCGGAACCGGCGCTTGGGTCGGGCCACCAGGCCCTGGCGGGCCATGGATGCCTCGACGCTCTTCTTTGACACCCTCCAGCCCCACTCGCGCAGGTCGGCGAGCACCCGGGGCGAGCCGTAGTCGCCGTGGGAGTCCTCGAAGGAGCGTCGCACGGCGGCGTCGAGCTGCGCCCGACGCTCCTGCCGCGGGGTCGGGGGCCGGTCTCGCCACTTGTAGACCACGACTCGGAAAGCCCGAGGGCCCGACAGGACAGGGCGTGGGCTACGTCGTGATCGGTCCTCTGGGCGGCGACGAACGACGCCACGCTCATCGCGTCGCCTCCTTGACCGACAGGACCACGGATCGCTTGAGGACATCACGCTCCATCCGCAGCTCGGCGTTCTCGCGCTCGAGCTGGCGCACGTAGGCGGGATCCACCCTGGTGGCCTCGGTCCTGTCGCCCCGGGCGAGGCGGTCCTTGCTCACCCAGTTGCCGAGTGTGCCGGCGTTGATGTCGAGGTCCCGGGCCACCTCAGCGATGGGCTTCCCGGTCTCCTGGACGATCCGCACGCCCCTTCTCGGAACTCGGGGTCGTACTTGCTCCGTGTCTCTGGCATGGCGTCTCCTCATAGACCATGCCTCCACGGAATGGGGGGATACCCAGTGAGTGGTCAGTCAGAGGTTCGTAGGGCCCTCAATAGAGGGGCCGCGTCGAGTACGGCGAAGTCGACGGACGCGTTCGTAAGCACCGCAACGGCCGCTCGGTACCACTCGCCCGCGTCGATGTCGGCCATTCGACACTGTGGGACTGCTGCGGCGGGGAACGAGACTAGGGCTGGCTGCTGCTCTGGCGGGGTAACGACGACGTCCGTCATCGGCAGCCGAAGCCCGTGGCCAGTCGCCTTGAGCACCGCCTCTTTCCTCGTCCAGAAGGTGAGGAACGCCTCGCGCCCCGTGACGAAGAGCTGCTCGTCCGGTGTGCATACCGACGAACATATCTCCCGATAGTCACTTCCGTTTCGGTGGACAACCGCCTCTACGTCGACGCCGACCGGGCCTTCTGCCGTCAACGCCACGGCGACTATGTCCCCCGAATGCGAGACCGACACCTGCGTGTCGGCGTCGATGACCCGAGGCCTGCCGTGGGGCCCGCCGCACTCGTCGCACGAGCGATCCAGCGCGATGGACGCGGCCGGAACGCCCAGGACATGCGCGGCTGCGGCGCGGAGGAGCACGGCGCCAAGCACGAACCGTGCGCGGTCAGCGGCGAAGCGATACCGGCCCGCCCTGGACCGTTCCTGCTCGTCGAGCAATGTGGCCTCGTCGTCGCGCAGCATGGCGAGACGGCCGATGTACACCTCGCAGCGTCCGGCACCGGCTTGTGAGCGTTCCGGTCGGGGTGCTGACGTCAGCATTGCGTCGGAGCATACGCAACTCGATACCCTCGCCTGCCGTTGACTGCTGACCCACGCAGCCTAGCCCGCCCGAGAGATCTTCTGTGGTCGGAGGACATCGGCGTGGCCGATCTCGACTGGATCGTGCGTCGTGGCGTCATGCACGCGGGGACGCCACCTGGCCAGACTCTGCCCGGTCTTGTCGTTGGACGACGGGATGTCTACGTGGTGCGGCCTAACGCGGTTTACTGGCTCTACGCGTCTGAGTCGTGATGGCCGTCGTGGCGGTCATCGGGGTGGGATGAAATGCTGGTGTGGCGCTCGGCACGCCGAGCGCCGGGCTCGACGGCCGAAGGTCGCGAAGCTGGTCGCCAACAAACGTCTTCGCCGCTACGTGCAGGATCGCTTGGCCGGGGTGATCCGAGGCGGCGACGGGACCGCCTTGCTGGGCCCCGACGCACCCTGGAAGGGTTGCAACAAGCCTCGCCGCCACGATCGGCGCTGGGCGACGTCGTGGAGTCCGGAGCAGATCGCCAACCGGCTGGCGGTGGACTTCCCCGATGATGACTCCATGCGGATTTCCCACGAAACCATCTACCAGACGCTCTACGTCCAAAGCCGCGGCGCGCTAAAGCGCGATCTGGTCGCTTGCCTGCGCAGCGGACGAGCCCTGCGTGTCCCCCGTGCTCGAGCAAGGAGGCGGCCCGGCGGCCACGTCACCGCCGAGGTCATGATCAGCGAACGCCCGGCCGAAGCCGAAGACCGTGCGGTGCCCGGCCATTGGGAGGGCGATCTCATCATCGGCCTCAACCGCTCCGCGACGGCACCGTCGTGGAGCGCACGACGAGGTTCACGATGCTGGTGCACTTACCGCGCATGGAGGGTTATGGAATCGAGCCGCGGGTGAAGAACGGGCCGGCGCTCGCCGGCTACGGCGCTGA
>JALYGD010000003.1 GCA_030777265.1 Actinomycetota bacterium
TGCTGGAAGCCGGAGAGGCCGGTCCTAAGTCCATGGGTCGTGCCCGCCGCTGGCGGCTGCGCAGGGCGTCGATGCAGACGTTCGTGGCGATCCGGTACAGCCACGTGCGCAGCGACGAGCGTCCTCCGAACCCGTCGGCGGCCCGCCAGGCCCGGGTGAACGTCTCTTGAACCGCGTCCTCGGCTTCGAACGGTGATGCGAGCATCCGGTAGCAGTATCCGGTGAGCTCTCCCCGGTACGTCTCCAGATGCGCGTCCGCAGCGCGGACCTCCGGCGCGCCGACGTCGGTCGGTGTCCCCGTGAGCGCTGCCACGTCCCTCATGCCGCCGACCTCCTCGGTCCATGACCCCGCGCCAAGGCCGTGACCGCGCGATCGTACGACGGCGGGTGACGCGCCGCACCGAGGCTGGCGATCCCGTCCAGCGCGTCACCCCGAGCGGCGTCTGGGCCACCTCGACGCCGAACTCGAGACGTCCGGCGACGGGGTCGCGGAACTCGCGCATCACCCGCCGCCCGAGCCCGAGCAGCAGCGCCATCACCGGCAGCGGCAGCAGGAACACCCACCCCCACCAGAAGTGCTCGAGCAGCACGACGCCAGCATCGGGCCGAGGCCCCCGCCGGCGGAGGATCTGTTCGAGACTGGCCGATCGTCCCGACGCCTTCGCCGGCTTGTCACATAGACGGGACGCCGTCGGCTGCGCTCCGCAGCGCGGCGATGTCGAGCTTGCTCATCTGAAGCATCGCCTGCATCGCGCGCTGGGCTCGCGCCGGGTCCGGATCGGCGAACAGCTCCTCCATGCCGGCGGGAACGACCTGCCAGGACAGCCCGTACCGGTCCTTGAGCCAACCGCACGGCCCTTCCTGCCCGCCCTCGGACAGCCGCTCCCAGTAGTAGTCGACCTGGTCCTGTGTCTGGCAGCTGATCTGGAAGGAGACGGCCTCGTCGAAGGTGAACTGGGGGCCGCCATTGATGCCAACGAACCGTTGACCGTCCAACTCGAACTCCACGGTCATCACCATGCCGGCCTCTCGCGGCCCGGCCTCGGTGTAGCGGGTGACGTTCACGATCCGCGAGTTGTCGAACACGGAGCTGTAGAACGCCGCGGCCTCCTCGGCTTCGGTGTCGAACCACAGGTTCGGGATGATCTTCTGCTGCATTGCGCTGCGTCCTCTCGTACCGGCGGGAAGGGGCTCCCGCGACGGATGCTGCACCTGTAGACGGTCGTTCCCCGAGGAACTCATCGCTCTCCCACAGCCATTAACTTCAAGCTCCCGTAGGTACAGTTCGAGGTGAGTGCCGCGGACTCCGCGGAACGGGTGGAGGTCGTGGAGCCGGCAGAAGTCGAATCAGCAGCGGAGGTCGGCGCGGTCGCCGCGTGTGGTCTGGAGTTGAGACCCGGCGTTGGAGCACCTGAGGCGGTTCTGGCAGGAAGACGAACACCGCGGCGATGAGAGGGTCAAGGTGGAGAAGCGGTTGTTGCCGCGGGAGGTGTCAGCAGCCTTTCGAGGCGTTCGAGGTTCTCGTGCTCCAGAGCGGCACGTGGAGGCCGGCTAGGCGGTTCACCGCGACCCCCTGGTAGGCGAGGAAGACCACCGCGAGCATGAGCGCGGTGAGCTGATTCGGCGTCGTGAGGATCCCGAGGCTCACGATGAGCGTCGTCGCGCCGGCGGGTGGGTGGTCGGCGTCGAGCCATGTCATGAGCCCCGCGGTGAGACCCAGCGACAGCGCGGCCGCTCCGGCGCGGGGCAGGGTCATGCCCTCAGAGAACGCGGAGCCGATGTTGGTGAGTCCGAACACGACGAGTGCGACGAAGCCGCCGGCGACGCCGAGCAGGTGCCCGACGACAATGTTGCGCGGCGAGGTCGTCCGTGACGTGGGCGCGACAGACAGCAGGTACGCCGTCGGGCCGAGCGATGGGAACACGAGCGGCTCGTCAACGACGGCCGCGGCCACCGCGACGATCGCGATCGACAGCGTGCCGTTGGCGAATGCGAAGATGGCCAGCGACCGGCGCCCCGGCGTGGTCTCGCGATCAGGGCGAACCCGTGCCGCAAGCCCGGTGTAAAGCCGACGCATCCCTTCGCCGGTACCGCTCCCGTCAACCACGTGCGCCTCCTGTGGGCCGGAAGCCCTCCTGGCCGGCACTCATCGTGCCCAAGGTAGGAACACTCCGCGGCTGAGGAGAGCGGCGGTCGCGCGCAGACCCAGCGACTATCGCCCTACTCCCCGTCCCCAAGCAAACGCTGTGCGCCCCTACCGCCGAAGCACCGCTTGGGCAGGTCCTTGCTTGGCGGGCAGTTCCGTGTCGTGACGAAGCTCCGCAGACTGTTCGGTGACCTTGGCTTGGGAAAGAGTGGTAAGCAACGAAGGCCTTGGGGCGTGCATGGAGGGAGGCGGCGTGTCGGAGTTGACGTCGAGCGAGCAGGAAGCGCCACCGGCGCCACGCAGGTACGGCACGTTCGAAGGCGTGTTCACGCCGACGCTGCTGACCATCCTCGGGGTCATCATGTACCTGCGCGCGGGGTGGGTCGTCGGCAACGCAGGCCTGGTTGGGGGCGTGGCAATCATGCTGGCGGCGTTCGCGATTACGGGCAGCACGGCGTTGTCGCTGTCGTCGTTGACGACGAACATCCGAATCGGTGCGGGCGGCGCGTACTCCATCATCTCGCAGTCTCTCGGTCTGGAAGTAGGTGGTGCCATTGGCATCCCGCTGTTCGTGTCCCAGGCGCTCGCGGTGGCGATGTACGTGTTCGGGTTTCGGGCTGGATTACAGTACGTCCTGCCCGGCGCACCAGCCCTGCTGGTAGACCTCGCGACGTTCGTCGTCGTGTTCGGGATCGGCTACATCGGCCCGAGTCTTGCCTTCCGCGTCCAGTTCCTGATCCTCGCTGCGATCGTCGCCTCGCTCGCCTCGGTCGCGGTGGCGGCGGCGACGGGGTCGATGACGGAACCGGTCGTGCTCTTCGGCGAGTTTCCCGGCGCGCCCGAGGACGGCTTCGGAGGCATCAGCTTCTGGGGTGTCTTCGCGGTCTTCTTCCCCGCCGCCACGGGAATCATGGCGGGCGCGAACCTCTCCGGCATTCTCGAGGAACCGCGACGCAACATCCCGCGCGGGACGATGTCGGCGATCGGCGTGAGCCTGGCCGTCTACCTGCTGCTCGCCTACTGGCTGGCGCGGTCGGCCTCACCTGGCGAGCTGGTCGACAACTACTTCGTCATGATCGACAAGGCGGCATGGGCGCCGGCGGTGATCGCGGGACTGCTCGGCGCGACCCTCTCCTCCGCTCTCGGATCGATGGTCGGAGCGCCGCGGGTTCTCCAGGCCGTCGCCGAAAATGGTGGGGTCCCCGCCAGCGGCCTCCTGGCCGGCCAGGACCGGCGCGGCGAGCCACGCAACGCCACGCTGCTCACCGGCGCGGTGGTGTTCGCGGCATTGCTGCTCCGGGACCTCAACGCCATCGCGCCTCTCATAACGATGTTCTTCCTCATCACCTACACCATGATCAACGTCGTCGTGCTCGTGGAGCAGAGCCTGGGGCTCGTGAGCTTCCGCCCGCTGCTGCCGATCCCTCGCGTCGTACCGTTTGTCGGGGCAGTCGGCTGCGTGTTCGCAATGTTCATCATCAACCCGGTCTTCGGCTTGGTGGCCGTCGGGCTCGTCGTCGCCTTCTACGTACTGCTCGTGCGACGAGGGCTGCGCGTGCCTGCCGCAGACATGCGCAGCGGCTTGTTCGTGGCGCTCGCGGAGTGGGCCGCCAAACGTGTGATCGAACTCGGGGGGATGAACGAGCGCGCGTGGAAGCCGAACATCCTCCACCCTGTGGAGGACCCCGACGAGCTGCGCGCCACATTCCGCCTCGTCCACGCGATCGCCGCACCGAAGGGGACAGTGAAAATCATCGGTGTAGATGGCGATGGGCTGGCCGCGCAGCTCGAGGGAGGCGCCCGCGAGTTCGGCGCCGAGGACATCTTCGCAACGGCAAGCGTCGTGGGAGCGGAAAGCTTCGAGCGCGGTGTCTCGACGAGCATCCAGGCGCTGTCCGGCGCCTTCCTCACCCCGAACGTCGTCTTCCTCACCGTGCCCGAGGAGGTCTCACGGGACTCGCAGCTGAACGCGATCATGAGCACCGCGCACGCTCACGCGGTGGGGCTTGTCCTGTATGTTGGCCACCCGCGCGTGGGCCTTGGGCGGCGCCGCGAGGTCTCGCTCATCATCGGCCATCAAGGACCTGACTGGCAGCTGCGCACGGACCTGCCGAACCTCGACCTCGCGACGCTCTGTGCTTACCAACTCACACGAAACTGGCAGGCCAGACTCACGCTCGTCGCGGTCGCCTCCAACCGGGAGCACCGTGGGCAGGCCGCCCACTACCTCGAACGGCTCGCCGTCGCCGGTCGCCTCCCTCAGGACACGAGGACCAGGGTGATTGAGCACCTTGGCGTGCGCGCGCTCGACCAACCCCAGCCCGACCTCGCGGTACTCAGTCTGCCCGAGGAGCCCGACCTCGACGCGATCCGGGCGAGGATGCGTCGGCTCGATGTCAGCTGCCTCTTCGCGCACGACTCGGGCACGGAGAGCGCCCTCGCATGAATGACGTGCCGGCATGAGCACGCAGCCGGGGGCCCGACCTCGACGCCGGGCTTGAACTGCGACCTCCGAGGGCCGGTCCGCCGCCGGTAGGGTTCTGTCCCGTGCTGGCCGAACCGAAAGTCTTTGTGGAGCCAGAGGGGCTCGTGTACCGGACCGACTTCTTGACCGAGGACGAGGAGTGCGACCTCCTCCACGTGCTCGAGGGAATGAAGTTCCAGGAGGTCCGGATGCGCGGGCAGACAGCGCGTCGGACCGTCCTCCACTTCGGCTACGACTATGACTACGAGTCGTGGCGGCTGCTCCCGACGGAGCCGTTGCCGTCGGCGCTCGCATGGCTTCGGAAACGCGCGGGGGAGCTCGCCGGTGTCCCGCACGCCGAGCTCGCCCAGGTCCTCGTGACGAAGTACCCGCCTGGCGCGGGCATCGGCTGGCACCGCGACGCGCCGATGTTCGGGGCGAAGGTGGTCGGCGTGTCGCTGGGCTCGCCGTGCCGGATGCGCTTTCGGCGGAAGGCGGGGGGCGTTAGGCGCGTCTTCGAGCTTGAGCTCACGCCACGTTCCGCCTACATCCTGTCGGGTGCCGCCCGGTCCGCCTGGCAGCACCACATCCCCGCCGTGAAGACGCTCCGATACTCGATCACCTTCCGCATGCTTCGCAACCCTGATCGCTTCAAGGACTCCCCCCCTGTGGCCCGCACATCGTCGGGGTCGAAATAGGTGACCCACGACATGACCGCGCGCTTCGCGATTCCGATGATCCGGTTCATCACGCGCCCAAGCGCACGCTCACGCGATCGCTTGTTCGACCAGTGCTTCCTCGACTTCGACGGCGTCGGTGAGCATTTCGGCGACCACTGGGACGACCTGCGCACCTAGGCGCTGGACCGGGCGCAGACCACCGAGAACGAGTCGGCGCTGTGCGCCCTGCTGCCGCGACCAGCGAGATCAACATGGCATCCATACCGTCCAGGCGACGCTGCCGCTTACGCACGATCTGTGGTTCCAAGCTGGCATCGCGGTCGCGAGGCACCTCCACCTCGACCGGGCCGATCTCTGCGAGCATGGTCATGGCTCGGCTGCCGTTGCGACTATTGGCCTCGCCTTGGGGGCGCTGCCCGTGCTTGGCGTAACCCAGATGCTCATCCATCTCGACCTCGAGGCTGGTCTCGAGCACCTGCTTGGTCAGGCCCGGCCAACAGCCCGCCAGGGCCGACCAGAAGGACTCCCTCGGCGCGGGCACGCTCCACGAGCTGCTTTGCCAGCGCCTGACGACACTCCCCCGGAGGCCGAACATCGCGGCGTTCTGGGCGGGCGGTCGACCTGTCTCCGATGTAAGGGCCGCACGCAACGGCGGTCATGCCCAGAAGATGCGGGTGGGGTCGGAGACGTCCCGCTGCCCCGGCCGGTGCCCCATCAACTGACGGCCGCGCTGCTGTAAACAGGAGCCTCCCGGATCACGGGCGCGAACATCACTAGCAAGCCGTGTCGATTTGCTTGATCTGGTTAGCCCTGGGCTGGACGAGGGAGCGGGCGCAGTCGATGGTCGGGGGTGAAGAGACGGCGGGTGAGGCCGAGTCCGATGACGGTTGTTGTGGTGGCGGC
>JALYGD010000004.1 GCA_030777265.1 Actinomycetota bacterium
AGGTGGACGGTCTCGACCATCCAGGTCGAGAACGTGGTAAAGGCGCCACAGAAGCCGATCCCCATAACCGTCAGCCACCCCTCCCCCACAAGGTCGGCTTGGTGGGCGGCCACCAGCAGCCCGAGCGCGACCGTACCGGCGAGGTTGACGGCAGCTGTGCCCCACGGCCACGTCGACGCCGCACGCCGCTGAACCCACCCGGCTGCCTCGTAGCGCGCCCACGCTCCGAGCGCACCGGCTAGCAGCATCCCGACCACTGTCATCGTCGATACTCCGCCAGTCGGATACCCAGTTGGGCAGCCGGGAAGCCGACCGCGATGCTGACCAGCCCGTAGGCGGCACCCATGGCAGGTCGGCCGGCGTCGACGAGTCGGGCGACCTCGACCACGAAGGTCGAAAAAGTCGTGTAGCTGCCCAACAGCCCGACGCACAGCAGTGGGATCGTGAGCGTTGTGCGCGGGGCCGCGACGAGGAACCGGGTCAGCAGGTAGCCGAGCAGCAGCGTCCCGGTCAGGTTGGCCGCGAACGTGCCCCACGGCCAGCCGCCCGGGCCAACCGGGAGGGCCCCTGCGACGCCTGCTCGCAGTGCGGTGCCGGCCAGCCCCCCGGCCGCCACCCCCGCCCGACGGCGCCAGGCAAGTGGCACGCGTTGTCGGACCGCAGCGCGGGGGCGGGCCAGAGTCCGCAGCAGCACATACGCCTCGGCGAACTGGCTGTCGCCCGAATCCAACGGGGCCATGGCGACCTCCTGCGCTGCCCTGCGTCGCAGGAGCCATCAGCCCCGACGGGCGGTTGTCGGCGAGCCCCATCGCCATCGGCCCGTGATAGTACGCGGCCTTGCTCCGGATCGAGCGACGAAGCGCTGGCCATCAAATTGGCATTCTCGATCGCCCGCAGGCGTACACCCCCCGGCGACCAGCAAGCAGGAGGTGGCCGGCAGGCTCTCCTCCCTGCCCGGCCGGTAACATCCTCGAACTCTTCGAGTTACGTGGCCGCGCGTATCTTGGCGACGGACTCCCACCCCCCCAGGAGTTGGAGGAGGCGTTCGGTGAGAACCGAGTCGACGAGTTGTTACGGACCGGACGGCCAATACCTCGGATGGCGCGTGGGCATCCAGGGCGACGGCGCCTGGACGTTCTACGTCACTAATGATTGAGCGGCCTGTGCGACGCACGGCGGTTGTGGGGCTGGTGGCGTCCTTACTTGTCGGTGGGTGCGCAGGCGTGGAAGCACCTCCGACTGACACCCTTTCGCCTCCGACCCCTACGCCGATCGCGACGCCCGACCAGTCGCCTACCCAAACGCCCTCGCCCACCGACACCGAACCGTCACCGCCGTTCCCCGCCAACATGGAGCCGGACACCGCAACCGGGAGCGGGCAACCGGTCGTGGTGACGAACCTCGAGGTGGCTGCCCATGAGACCTTCGATCGGGTCGTGCTCACCCTCGGAGGCAACGGCCGGGCCGGATGGCTGGCGGAGTACGTCGAGCAGGCGCTGGCCCAGGGGTCGGGCGACCCGGTCGAGGTGGGCGGCGATGCGACGCTCGAGGTCACACTGACCAACATCGCCTACCCCACGGACGCCCCAGCTGATGCCTACGACGGCCCTGACCGCATGCGCGCGCGGAACACGCAGGCCATTGTCGAGGTGGTGTACGGGACCACATTCGAGGGGCAGACCCAGTTATGGGTCGGCACCACCCAGCGGCTGCCGTTCCGCGTCTTCGCGCTCCAAGACCCGGACCGCGTCGTGGTGGACGTGGTGCAACCCGAGTCCCCTGCCTGAGCGGGCCATAGGGCTATGGCTTTGTGGCGGGAATCGGCGCCTACGTGTGGGACTACGACCATCCCGACTTCTTCCTCACCCGCTTCTGGGCCGCCGCCACCCTCGAACACGGCCACCCACCACCCGGCGACGAACGAGGCCGCTGGTCCCTGAGCACACACACCGGTCTGCAGCAACTCGCCGCAGCAGCACGCAGCCCCACTCGACGACCGGTCAACGACCCCGTCCCAGCCGATCCAGCCCGACGGTGCACACGACACGCCGGATCCCACCGCCCACGTCGTTATCGCGCATTCCAGACGACAACGATCAGCCCTGCGAGCGCCCACAAGCGGTCGAAGTTCGCCACTCGCGAGTGCGACCTGCCGTGGGGTTCCGTCACGCGACCGGCGCTTGCCACTCCCATCAGGCACGCTGCTCGGGCTGGCGGGCCGTCGCCTCACCTGCGACGTGGTAGAGGCGGCTCGTGCCCGTACGAACCTCCCACGCGCTCTCCATGCGCTCGGCGTCACTGGGCTCCCGCACCGTGTCGACGAACCACCACTCGGCGCGGACCCGTTCGGTTGTGACGTGTACCACGACGTAGCCGTGGTGGTCGAACTCGCACCACTGCACATGCGGGTTGTCGCGCATGACCTGACCCTCGACGTCGCGTTCGCGGCGCCGCTCGTCGTCGCCGAGCTTCTCGTTCAGGTTCTGCGAGGTGACGCTGGCCGTCACGAACTCCACGCCGAGTGGTTCGATCGCGTCAGTCGGGTCCTCGAGGAGGTGCACCGCCCAGGCGGTGTGCACGTCCCCCGACAGGAAGACCAGGTCCCTGATGCCGTCCCGTCGAACCTGGCTGAATAGGCGGTCGCGAGCGGCGGGGTACCCGTCCCACTGGTCGGGGCTGGCACCGTGCTCCTGCTCGGTGAGGATCCCGAGCTCCGCGAGGGGCCGCCCCAACCAGTCAGGCAGAAGGTGCGTGTAGACCTGCCCGACCATGATCGGGTTGGCGACCAGCTTCCACACAGCCGTGGACTCCCGGAGGCGCTCGGTCAGCCACGCGTGCTGGTCGGGCCCCAGCAGCTCTCGTCCCGCGTCGTACATCTCCGGTGGCACCGCCTGACGATCCCGCCACGAACGGCAGTCGATCATGATGATGTCGGCCAGGTCGCCGTACCGCAGCCGGCGGTAGATGCGCTCGGGCCGGTCGGGATCCGGGATGCGGACTGGCAGCCACTCGTACCAGGCCTGGAGCGCCGCAGCGGCGCGGTCCGCCCACGGACCGTCGACACGTTCGTCGTGGTTGTCCGCTCCTTCCCGCCAGCGATCGTCGGCGAACTCGTGGTCGTCGAAGACGTGCACGGTGGGGTGTCGTCGGTGCAGACGCTGGCAGTCCTCATCGAGGCGGTGCTGCGCGTAGCGCGTTCGGTAGTCCTCCAGGGACTTGAGCTCATGGTCAGGGACGTGGACCCGTCCGATCTCGGCCCCGGGCAAGCGCGGGTCGTTGCCGTACTCGTAGAAGTAGTCGCCGAGGTGCAGGACCACGTCGAGATCGTCGCGATCCGCGATCCTCCCGTAGGCGTTGAAGTACCCGTCGACGTACCGCGCACACGCGGTAAACGCGAGGCGCAGGTGGTGGCGCGCCCCATCCGGTGCGGTGCGGGTGCGTCCCACCGGTGAGTGGTCACCGCCCGCCTCGAAGCCGTAGAAGTACGTGGTGGCGGGCTGGAGGCCGGGCACATCGAGCTTGACCGTGTGGTCGCGGGACGCATCGGTCGTGGTGGTGCCCGACGCCACCACGTCTTGGAGCTGCTCGTCGCGTGCGACCCGCCAGCGCACCTCGACGTCCGGCTGATCGGTGGACACCCGAGTCCATAGGAGCACCCGATCCGGCAGCGGGTCGCCGCTGGCGACGCCATGGGCGAAGGTGGGGGCCGACGGGTCCCGCGGGTCGAAGGCCGGCTCCGGCACGATCAGCTCCTCGGTTGGTTTCGCCAGCCTGCAACAGCGGGTGCTGTGCGTGACGCCTTTTGCCCGACAATTCCGAGGGCTCGGGCATCGCGCGGCCCATAACCCGACGAGGGGGGGCGTGGTCACGACGGATGGTCGTCGTCGGATCAGCGGCACGACGATCCAGGATACGAGCAGGAAGGCGGCGAGGGCGCCGGAGGCGTGAGCTGAACGGTGCGGTCAGCACGAACGGGAAGAGCACCTGGATGCCGGGCAGGATGACGCGCAGCTCTTCGAGCAGCTCGCGGACTCGACGGTGGCCACCTCGGCCGTGTCGGGATCGGCGCGCAGGTTGCCCCAATCCACCCAGCTGGGCGAGGAGTGCCTGGACCCCGTCGAGCTCGACGACGCCGCCCGTCGAGCGCGTCCTGCACGTCGGCAGGGCGAAGATTCAGCAGGAAGCGTGCCTTGCCGTCGAGGAAGACCCGCATGACGGCCGGGTAGGCGGCGGCCTTGTAGGCCGTGAGGTAGCTGAAGGCCTCCGCTCAGCCCGCCTGTCCCGCCCCGGTCCGCATCGCTGTCACCTCCGCCGAGGCGAGAAGCTTCTCGCGGAGACGCTCGTCGTCGAGGCCCTGGGCGACTGCTTCGACGACCGCGAGGGCTTCCTGGTAGTCGCGGCGTGCCAGGTCGGCCTTGCCCTGTGCGTTCCGGAGCCGGCCCAACGCGGCGTGCGCCTTCCACAGCTGCGGGGGGTTTCCCAGCTCGCGGGCCGGGTCGAGGGCCGCACTCAGCTCCAGCTCGGCCGCGTCGAGGCGCCCCGCTGCGAGCAAGGCTTCTCCCCGCAGCCGGCGTGCCATCACGAGGTACTTGCGGCTTTCGCTCGCCTCCGCACCGCTCGAGCACTCCTCGGCGTAGGCGAGCGCCTGCTCCGCCTGGCCGCGGGCCAGCCACAACCGGCCGTAACTGTGGAACAGGTGCTGGGAGAAGCGCCACAGCAGGAAGCGCTGCGGCGGTCGAGGGTCGCGGACGACCCGCTCGACCGCCGCGTACTGCTGGTCGGCCTCGTCGAGGCGTCCCAGCGCAAACAGGCTGTCGCCGAGGTTGAGGCGGGCGTTGCCCTCGAGCTCGAAGTCCCGCGCGTTCATCGTGACCGCAGCCTCGACACCGCGCCGGTTCCAGTCGAGCGCTCGTTCGTGGTCCTGGAGCTCTCCGTACAGCCACCCGACGGTGTTGAGGGCGCGGGCGCAGACGAAGACCTCCCCGATGCGCTCGGCCTCGCTGACGACGCCCTCGAGCAACTGCAGAGCCTCGTTGTACTCGCCCCTGCCACCGCGGGCGAGGGCCTCCACCCAGCGCTGGCCGAGCTCCATCGTCGCGTTGCCGGCGGCCTCGCCGGCCCCGCGCCAGCACTCGGCGTGAGCGATGGCCTCGTCGAAGCGGCCGGTCCAGTTGGGACGGAAGCCGCCGAAGACGCTCCACCAGGCCCGGCCGGCCGGGTCGGGCACACGCTCCGCGAGCTCGCCGGCCAGACGCAGATAGCGGTCCGCTTCCTCGTGCCGGGTTGCCTGGAGCAGCTTGCCGAGACCCATGCTCGCAAGCAGACGCACGTCGTCGAACCCCTCCTCCTCGCCGAGGGCGAGCGCCGCCCGCAACGTCGCTTCACCCCGCTCGAAGTCGTAGGCGTAGGGCTCGATGAGGCCGCGCCAGGCGAGTGCCCTGCCAGCGAGCCGTCGGTCCCCGAGGCGCTCCGCCGCTTCCCGGCTGAGATCGAAATCGGCCACGGCAGCCGGCAGGTCGCCGACCAGATGACCCAACCTCGCTCGTTTCTCCGTCACCGAGACCACTGTGGGCAGCGCCGGCTCGCCGAGCTGTTCGCACACCTCCAGGGCCTTGGAGTAGAAGTCGCGTGCCTGGAGGGTGGCGTACGCTGCGCTCGTCTTGTCTCCGGCCTTCACGAGGTAGTCGAGCGCCTTGTCCCACTGCTGGCCCTCGTAGTAGTGGTGGGCGAGGGTCTCGACGTGCTCCCCGAGCCGGTCGGCATAGAGCTCCTCGATCGCCGCGCCCACGAGCCGATGCAGCTGCCGCCGCCGCTCGCGCAGCAGCGTCGCGTAGGCGACGTCGTGGGTGAGGGCATGCTTGAACGTGTAGGCGAGCTCGGGGAAGAACTGCTTCTCGTAGACGAGTTCGAGCGACTTCAGCTCGCTGAGTGCCTCGTCGAGCTGGGCTTTCAGGTCGGACACGCGCCTGAGCAGCCGTGAGGTGAACTCGCGGCCGATGACCGCCGCCTGCTGGATGGCGTGGCGGGCCTCAGGGTCGAGAAGATCGATGCGACTGAGGATGATCTCCTCGATCGTGTCGGGAAGTCGCAGACCTTCGATCGAGCGTTGCACGACCAACTCTCCGTCGTTGGGCTGAACGACCCCTGCCTCGACGAGACAGCGCGTGACCTCCTCGACGTAGAAGGGGTTGCCTTCGCCCTTGTCCACGATGAGCTGCCTGAGATCGGGCGGCAACTCCTCCGCCTCGAGCACAGCCTCAGCCACGGCCAGGGTTTCCCGCTCGGGCAGGCGATGCAGCGCCAGACGGCTGTAGTAGCTGCGGTC
>JALYGD010000005.1 GCA_030777265.1 Actinomycetota bacterium
CGCTCAGGCCCATTCGGGCTCACTATCGCCCACGGCTATCTGACGTTGTCCTTGCTGCCGGCCCTGCTCAACGAGGTGCTCGAGGTCAGCGGCGTCTCGATGGTCGTGAATTACGGCTTGAACCGTGTGCGCTTCATCGCACCCGTGGTGACTGGCTCGCAGGTCCGACTGGCCGTCCACTGTCAGGACGTCACGGACTTCAAGGGTGGTGTGCAGGCTACGCTGCTCATGACGGTGGAGCGCGAGTCGGAGGAGAGGCCGGCGTGCGTCGCCGAGGTGATCTTTCGCTTCTACCGCTGAGCGCGTGTCGGCTGGGTCGGCGGTGAGGCATAGAGGAGCCGGTAGCGGCCATTGAGGACAGGGGGCGCCATGTCAGTGCAGAGTTCGCTTACGACAGAGGCGACCGTCGCGGCTGAGCGGGCTGCCGATGCACTCGCTCCCGAGGCGGGCGTCCTCGGCGACATCGACTCCGCGCTCATAGGAAAGTCGATCCTGAGGTCGGCGCGAGGGGCGGCGGAGAATCCGGTCGGCGTGCTCGACGCCACGAGCCGCTACGCCATGGGCCTGGTGTCCGCCAGTATCGCCGCGCTGCTGCGAACCATTGGACGAGATGCACCAGGTCCGTTGTCACCGGACGAGGGCGACTCGCGGTTCCGGGACCCGGCCTGGCAGAGCAACCCCTTCTTCTTCTGGCGCATGCAGCGTTACCTGGTCGCCGCGCGGTTGCTCAACGACCTGGTCGACGCCGCGAACCTCGAGGGTACGTCGAAAGGCAAGGCAGAGTTCGTGGCTCAAATCATGGTCGACGCGCTGGCGCCGACGAATCTCCTCTACACCAACCCCGCCGCCCTGAAACGGGCCTTCGAGACGGGCGGCCAGAGCTTGGCGAAAGGGCTGGCGAACTTCGTCTACGACCTGCTGCACAACGGCGGACGCCCCCGTCAGGTCGACCGCTCCGCTTTCACCGTCGGAGAGGATCTTGCGGCCACCCCGGGCAAGGTGGTCTTCAGCAACGAACTCATGGAGCTCATCCAGTACGCCCCGCAGACGGACGAAGTGTTCGAGATCCCGCTTCTGCTCAGCCCACCGTGGATCAACAAGTACTACATCATGGACCTCGCACCGGGGCGCAGCTTCGTGGAGTGGGCGGTGCAGCACGGCCATACCACCTTCGCCATCAGCTACCGCAACGCCGACGAGCGCATGGCGGACGTCTCCCTCGACGATTACCTCATCCACGGCCCGCGCAAGGCGCTCGACGTCATCGCCGAGATCACCGGCTCCGAGGTCTGCAACCTCGTCGGGCTGTGCATCGGCGGCACGCTCACCGCGATCCTCCTCGCCTATCTCGCGGCCGCGGGCGAGAGGCGCGTGAACTCGGCGACGCTGCTCAATACGCTGCTCGACTTCACCGATCCCGGGCCCCTCGGCTGCTTCACCGATCGCGAGACGGTGTCGCAGATCGAGAGCCAGATGCAGCGCAAGGGCTACCTCGAAGGGTCGTCGATGCGTAGGACCTTCGACCTGCTGCGCTCGAACGAACTCATCTGGAACTACGTGGCGAGCAACTGGCTCATGGGGGAAGACCCCCCGAAGTTCGACATCCTCGCCTGGAACTCCGACAGCACGAACCTGCCGGCCACCATGCACAGCTTCTACCTCCGTTCCTGCTACATCGAGAACCAGCTCGCGCGGGGCGAGATGGAGATCGCCGGCACTCAGCTCGACCTGTCGAAGATCCAGGCGGACGTGTTCATCGTCGGTGCGGAGAACGACCACATCGCCCCCTGGCGCGCCTCCTACACCTCCACCCAGCTGCTGTCGAACTCCGACGTGCGCTTCGTGCTGACCTCGGCGGGTCACATCGCCGGGATCGTCAACCCGCCCGGCGGCAAGCGGAAGTACTGGGCCCAGGCGGAGTCGCCACCGCACGCCGACCTGTGGCGCGAAGACGCCACCGAGGTCGACGAGTCGTGGTGGAAGCTATGGGCCGAATGGATGGCCGAGCGCTCCGGCAGCAAGCGTGAACCCCCGCCGATGGGCAGCCCCGACCACCCCCCGCTTCAGGACGCGCCCGGCACGTACGTCCACGAGTAGCGAGCGCCCGGCGGGCCCCCGAGCCTCCGGCTCGCGACCCGGTGACCTCCCCGCGCCCGGGAGTGCCCCGGCTTGCCCAGCCTTGGGTTGCATTCTTTCCTAGTGCTTGATATACTTAGCACAGAGGCTGGATGTCCCGGCCCGATAGGAGCAAGCATGTCGAACCAACCACAGCAGACCGATCTGAACCCGTGGGTGGAGGCCCAGGAACGTTACCTGCAGACCGTGCGTGAGAGCCAGGAGGCGATCACCGAGGCGCTGTCGACCTGGTCGCAGTCGTTCTCCCAGGTCGGCCCCGACCAGGGACTGCCGATCAACGACCTCTACGCCCGTTTCGAGCAGACCATCGATCAGATGTTCGGTTTCTTCCAGCAGCTGCTCGACCACAACCGCGAGTTCGTGCGCAGTGTCGTGCAAGCTACGAGGCCGCTCGCTGACACCGTTTCCCAGCAGGCCGAGGCGGCCGGTGGCCGTCAGCGGCAAGAGAGCGAGGCGGCCGGTGGCCGTCAGCGGCAAGAGAGCAAGGCTGGCAGCCAGAGCTGACAGGGCTCCGGCTCTCGCCCCACAGGTTGCAGGTGAAGGAGCCGCCCCCGTGCGGCTCCTTCACCTGCCTCAACTACCCCATGATGAAATGACTCATGAAGAAGAAGGACCGGAACGGACCGTGGAGCGCGCAGTACGGCGCGCTCGGCGAGTTCATCCGGAGCCAGCGTAGACTGGCCAACCTGTCGCTACGGCAACTCGCGGAGCTCACCAACATCTCGAATCCCTACCTCAGCGCCGTCGAGCGCGGTCTGCACGAGCCTTCGGTGCGGGTGCTGAAAGCGATCGCGGACGCGCTCGAAGTGTCCACCGAGGTCATGCTGCGCCAGGCTGGGCTGCTCGAGGAGGATGTGGCACCTCCCGCACGTCAGCCCCCAATCGAGTCGGCGATCCGCATGGACCCGCGCCTGACCGAGTCCCAGAAGGAAGCCCTCATGCGCGTCTACCGCAGCTACGTCTCCGAGGACGCCTGACAGCGAGATGCGCGAGGGCCCATGGCCTCAG
>JALYGD010000006.1 GCA_030777265.1 Actinomycetota bacterium
CTTCCGGTCGCTGCCCCGCTGCCAGACCGTCCGAGCCGCCAAACTGCTGGTCCAGATCGGTGGCGCCCGCGGCCGGTTCCCCACCGACGCCTCGCTCGCCGCGCTGGCCGGCGCCTGCCCATCGCCCCGCCAATCCGGACGACACCACGTCGTCACATGCCGGTGGGCCTGCGACAACAAGCTCCGCGCCGCCCTGATGGACTTCGCCGGCGACTCCCGCAAGGCCTCTCCGTTGGCCGCAGCCACCTACAACCGTCACATCGCCGACAACAAGACGCACCAGCACGCCACCCGTATCCTCGCCCGCGCCTGGGTGCGCCTGATCTGGCGCTGCTGGCAAGACCGCGTCGCCTACCACCCCGCCCTCCACGGCGGCGCCCAACAGCACCTCACCCACGCCGCCTGACACACGGCTACTCACAGGTTGTCCTCGAGGCTCGGCGGCGGGGTGGAGGGCAGGGGGGGCGCGATCGGCGGCACCCCAGGCGACTCGAGCACGCCGAGGATGAGCCGGGCGACGTTGTCCGCAGCGTCACGGCGGCCGAACGCCCGGGCCGCAGCTGAAACCGTCTGCCGCAACTCGTCGTCGTCGAACAGCCGCTCAACCGCCGCCACCAGCGAGCGCCCGTCGAGGTCATCATCGAGAATGACCCGGGCTCCACCGGCCCGCTCGAGCGCAAGCGCGTTGTGGCGTTGGTGCTCGCCGGTGGCATGTGGGTAGGGCACGAGCACGGAGGCCTTGCCCAGAGCAGTGATCTCCGCGATCGACGTGGCACCGGAGCGGCAGAGGACGACGTCTGCGACGGCATAGGCCGACGCCATGTCGTGGATGAACTCGACGCAGCGCACGAGGGGTCCACCCGCCCTCGGGGGCACGCCCGCCCACGCGTCGGCGGTCTCGCCGTAGAGGGCACGTCCGGCCACGTGGAGGATCTGCACGCGCTCGGGGCGTTTCCACAACCCGTGGCTGCCGGTCGCGGCGTGGTTGAGGCTACGAGCGCCCTGGCTTCCGCCGAACACGAGCAGGGTGAGTCGTCGCTCGTCGAGTTCAAAGCTACGTAGGATCCTTGACCGAACCGACGCTTCGTCGAGCGCCAGGATCTCCGTTCGTACCGGGTTTCCCGTGACGGCGACATGCTCGGGATGCGGAAAGTGTTCGGCTGAGCCCGGAAAGCTCACCGCCACACGGTCAGCCCAACGGGCCGCGAACCTGTTCGCGAGTCCAGGGAGGGCGTTCTGCTCGTGCACGACGAGCGGCAGCCCGAGCCGACGGCTGGCGCGTGCGAGGGGAAAGCTTACGTAGCCCCCGAAGGTCACGGCAGCGAGCGCGCTCGTATCAACCAGCAGCCTCGCGCAACGGTCGACCGCCCGACGCAGGGCGAACGGCAAGCGGAGCACTTCCAAAGAGGCCCGGCGCGGCACGGGCACAGCGTCGACATGATGCAGCGTGAAGCCGGCCTCCGGCACGAGCCGGCCTTCGAGGCGATCGCGGGTCCCCGTGAAAATCGGTTCGATGCTCGAATCGATGGCCATGAGTGTACGAGCCGCGGCGATCGCGGGGTAGACGTGACCTCCGGTGCCCCCGGCACCGAACATCACCCGGCGAGGTGTCATGATCTCCCCGTCCCGCCCGGGCCTGCGGCCCTTCCCGGGTCTGCCCACCCCCCCGGGCCTGCGGCCCTTCCCATGGTGCGCTCACTCACCGGTTCGGCCTCTCTGCTCCACCTTTGGGGCCAGGACGGGTGCCACGCGCAGGAGCGCGCGAGGGCAGATCGCGGGCGATGGCTACGAGGATGCCGAGCGCGACGAGCGTCGAGAGGAGCGAGGACCCCCCGACGGATACGAGCGGCAGGGTGACCCCGGTGATCGGCAGCAGGCCGGTGACCGCCCCGACGTTGACGAGGGCCTGGCCCACAATCCAGCCCGTGATCGCAAAGGCGGCGACTTGCGCGAACGGCTCATCGGCTCGGCGGGCGACCAGCAGCCCGAGCAAGAGGAGGACCACGAACAGGGCCAGTACGAACATGGCGCCGACGAGCCCCAGTTCTTCACCGACGATCGCGAAGATGAAGTCGGTCTCGGGGTTGGGGATGAAGTTCCACTTGCCGCGACTCGAACCAAGCCCCAGCCCGAACCACCTACCCGACCCGAGCGCGTAGAGAGACTGCAGCAATTGGTAGCCGCTGCCGAGCGGGTCGTCCTGAGGTCGAAACCAGCCGGTGAGGCGCGCGAAGCGGTAGGGCTCGATGACCGCCGCCACCCCGGCCAAAGCGCCTCCGACCACGCCGAGCGCCCCAAAGGTGCGCAAGGGGATCCCGTCCGCCCAAAGAACGAGCGCGACGACGAGTCCGATCAGCAGCGTGGTACCGAGGTCCGGCTCTCCCATGAGCAGTGCCACCTCGAAGGCGAGCAGCGGGAGGGCTGGGACGAGCAGGTGGGACGGACGCACGTCCAGGTCAATGCCCACCGCCCGCTTGCGCGCGTGGACGTCGGCCAGCCAGAGCAGGGTGGCCAGCTTCGCTACTTCCGAGGGTTGGAAGACGAACGGGCCGAGGGCCAGCCAGCGGCTGGATCCAGCCTCGGACAAGCCAACACCGGGCACGAGCACGAGGATGAGGCCGATTAGCCCGCCTACCAGCAGGGGCCAGGACAATGGCCGCCAAATGCGGTGATCGAGGCTCGCGACCACGACGAAGGCGGGCACCCCGGCCGTGGCCCACAGCAGCTGGCGGACGAAGGTCCCGAATGGATCCCCACCCTCGGCGGCGTCGACGAACGAGGCTGAGAAGCTCAAGACGAGCCCGACAAGCACGAGCGCCAGGACGACGGCGGCCACCGCCACGGCCTCGGTGGTCCAACCGCGCCGGGGCGGAAGACTCGAGGCGACCTTGCCACGCGCCTGAGGGGCGACCTCGCCAGCCCGGTGCAAGCCCCGGATCACGGCCTCACCCCGGGGCCCTCGTCGGTCTTCCGGATCGTCCCTCCCGCCGCCCTCGCGGTCCTGTCACCCACCTCCAGTTTTCTCGCACGCCTGGGCCTGCCCTGACCCTCCTCCCGGGCTGCCGCACTGCGGGCGGCGGCTGCGAAGCGGTCGCCCCTCTCGGCGTAATCGTGGAACTGGTCGAAGGAGGCGCAACCCGGTGCGAGCAGGACCGTATCGCCCGCGGCGGCGACACGCGCGGCTACCGCGACCGCCTCCTCGATCGAGGCCGCGTGCCTGACCGGCAGATTCTGGGTAGCAGCCACCTCTGCGAGCTCGTCGGCGGCCTCGCCGATGAAGATGGCGTGCCGTACTGCGGCAAGCTCCGCCGCCAGTGGGGCGAGGTCGACCCCTTTCGCCTGCCCGCCGGCGATCCACACCACACTAGGGGTGGCGTCGGAGTGAAAAGCCCGCAATGCAGCCGCGGCTGCATGCGGGTTCGTGGCCTTCGAGTCGTCCACCCAGGCGACCCCCCCGCCGAGCGCGACGACCTCGAGCCGGTGGCGACCGGGACGGAACCTCCGGGCAGCCCCTGCAACCGCGGCGGCCTCCGCGCCTGCAAGCAGCGCGGCCGCACTCGCCGCCGCGACGTTGTCGACATGGTGGGGGGCGACGCTCGGCAGCTCCTCCAGACGCAGCAGCGGCCCCTCATGGCATGGCAGGCGGGCGACGAGCTCCTGGCCCGCCACACCGACTCCGACTTCGGGGACACTGCTCGCAGTAGTCGTCCAAGCCACCCGCCCAGGCGCGGCCGAGCGCATGAGCGTGGCCGCGGCCGAGTCCTCGGCGTTGCCCACTGCCCAGTCCTGCCTCCGCTGCGCCTGCCATACACGGCCCTTCGCGGCGGCGTAGGCGGCGAAGTCGCTGTGCCAATCGAGATGATCGGGCGCGAGGTTGAGCAGTACACCGATACGAGGGCGCAGCCTGTGGACGAAGCGCAGTTGGAACGACGACAGCTCGGCCACGAGTACCGCGTCCGGCTCCGAGGCTGTTGCTGCCGTCGTGAACGGATGACCGATGTTGCCGCAGGCCGTTGCGCCCACCCCCGCGGCGGTGAGCATCGCGGTCACGAGCTCGGTCACCGACGTCTTGCCGTTCGTGCCCGTGATGGCCACGAGGCGGCGTGGTGCCAGGCGCCAGCCCACCTCGGGCTCGCTCCACACCGGCAGGCCCCGTTCGAGGGCACGGCGCAGCACCGCTGAATGCTCCGGTACCCCGGGTGACGGCACGACGACGTCGACGTCCTCGACGAGCGCGGCGGCCGCGAGGTCGTCGACCCCCAGCAGGACCTCGCTCACACCTGCGGCGGCGAGCGTGGGGGCCTCCACTGCCGCGCGGCGGCATTCGGCGGCCACGACCTCCACGCCCGCTACGGCGAGGGCTCGAGCGGCGGCGGCACCCGACTGCCCGAGGCCCACGACGAGCGCGCGTCTCAGCTCGGGGGGGAACCCCCCAGCAGGCGGTCGGCCGCCGCTAGGCACCGGAGGCTCCTCCCCGCGCCAAGAATTCGGTGTAGAACAGGCCGAGACCAAGCGCGACCCCGACCCCCGCGAGGATCCAGAAGCGCACGATGACAGTCGTCTCTTGCCAGCCCTGCATCTCGAAGTGGTGGTGGAGCGGGGCCATGCGCAGTACGCGTCGTCCGAGCACCCGGAAGAAGAAGACCTGCACGATGACGCTGACCGTCTCGATCACGAAGATCCCGCCGAGTGTGGCAAGCAGCAGCTGGGTATTCGTCGACAGGGCGAGCGCGGCGAGCAGCCCGCCGAGCGCGAGCGAGCCGGTATCGCCCATGAACACTTTGGCCGGCGGCGCGTTCCACCACAAGAACCCGGCGCTGGCCGCCATGGCCGAAGCGGCGATCACCGCCAGGTCCGCGGCAGGTCCGGGGGCGATGTTGTAGTCGGCCGGATGCCGGAGCTGCCAGAAGGCGATGATGGTATAGGCAGCCAGGACCTGCACGCTCGCGCCGGCCGCGAGCCCGTCGAGCCCGTCGGTGAGGTTCACAGCGTTCGACGTGCCCGCCAGCATGAAGAAGACCCAGACGACGAACAGCAGCGAAGGCATCGGCGGACCGAACTCGCTGACGAACGACAGCCGTTCACTGATGCCACCGAAGTTCGGACCGAGGGAGGCGAAGGTCACCGCGATGAGCGCTTGACCGCCGAACTTTGCGGTCTTGCTCAACCCGAGGTTGCGCTTCATACGGATCTTGATGAAGTCGTCCAAGAAGCCGACCGCACCCATGCCGCTGAACGTGCCAAGGACGAGCAGGCCAGTGGGTGTGACGTCGACTCCCACCGCGCGCGCCGCGAACCAGCCGGCGAGTGCGGCGAGCAGGATCGCCGCACCTCCCATCGTCGGCGTGCCAGCCTTGGCCGCGTGGTGGGTGGTGTCCTCGCGAATCATCTGTCCGAATCCGCGTTGGCGGAAGTAGCGGATGATGTATGGCGTGATCACGAGAGACGCGATGAATGAGACGCTTGCGGCTACGAGGATCGCCCTCACCGCGCCTCCTCAGCGACCACGTGCGGCCAGCCGGCGGGGATGCTGGCCTCGTCCCTTCCGAGCGAGTCCAACAGTCCGGCTGCAACCGCCTCGAGGCCGGCGACCCGGCTGCCCTTGACGAGAACCACGTCGCCGGGTGCCACCTGCGCGCGCAGGATCTCGAGGGCGGTCGCGATGCTCGTCGTGTGCCAGACGCCCCCGCTGAAGAAGCCTTCGAGGTCCGCGCCCTTCGCGATCGGCGCGGCCTCCTCTCCGACCACGACCAGGCGATCCACACCCAGTCGCACGCAGTAGCGGCCGATGGCCTCATGCTCGTCGCGAGAATCCGGCCCCAGCTCCGCCATGAGCCCGAGCACCCCCCAGGTACGTCTCCGTCCGGGTAGCTCGCCTGAGCGCTGTCCGCCGCTGCGGGCGACGGCGACGAGGGTTCGCAGGGCTGCCTGCATGGACGCGGGGTTGGCGTTGTAGGCGTCGTTCAGGACCACGACGCCACCGACCTCACTGACCTCGCTGCGCCAGGACGACACGCGGGCCGAGGCGATGCCGGCGGCCGCCGCTTCGAGGTCGACACCGAGCAGGCCGGCCGTAGCGAGCGCAGCAAGCGCGTTGCTGACCTGGTGCTCCCCGGCAAGCGGCACAGAGACGTCGACGGGTCCCCAGGGGCTGCGCACGTGGAAGCGGGCCCGCCCCAGTCGGTCGAGGTCCACGGCCTGGGCGACAACGTCGACGGGGACGTCGGCGCCCCCCACCCGTACCCGCCCTCGGCGGCCGAAGGTGACGACCCGGGCACGTGTGCGTTGTGAGAGCGCGACGACCCGGGCATCGTCGGCATTCAGCAGGGCCGTGCCGGCAGGTTCGAGCGCTTCGACGAGCTCACCTTTCGCCGCCGCAATGGCATCGAGATCACCGAACGTCTCGACATGGGCGCCGGCGATCGCGGTGACTATGGCCAGATCGGGTCGCACGAGCGGCATGAGAGCGGCAACATGGCCGATGGCCCGCGCACCGACCTCGACCACGAGCACTTCGGTGTCGGCCCCGGCGGCGAGGCAGGTGAGCGGCACGCCGAGCTCGTTGTTGAACGAACCCCGGGCAGCCACCGTCGAGCGGCCGGCACCGACCGCGGCCGCGGCCAGGTCCTTCGTCGTCGTCTTGCCGACGGAGCCGGTAATGGCGACCACGTCCGGGTCGACACGGTCACGCACCACCCTGGCTAGGTCACCCACCGCCCGTCGAGCATCGGCGACGACGACAGCTCCACCGACCGCGGGCAGCTCCCGCTCGCCAAGGTACCCGGCTGCGCCCGCCCGGCGCGCGGCGGCGACGTAATCGTGACCATCGTGGTGCTCGCCCTTCAGGGCGATGAACAGGGCGTCGCGGGGAACGTGACGGGAGTCCGTCGTCACGGCGTGCACGACGGTGTTCGCGTCACCGGCGACGACGTGGCCGTCAGTCGCTCGCGCGACCTCGGCGAGGCTAAGAGGGATCACTCCGACCTCCTCCGCCCCGCACGGCCCGGGGTCCCTGAGGAGTCCCGCCCGCCTCCGTCGCAGCCTTGAAGCTCCCACCCGCACGGGCCTGCGGCCCTTGCCGCTGGTCAAACCCGTCGCGCTCTTGGGCCATCCTGTCGCTGCCTTGGTGAATCCTGTCGCGCTCTTGGGCCATCCTGTCGCTGCCTTGGTCAATCCTGTCGCTGCCTTGGTCAATCCTGTCGCTGCCTTCGTCAGGCCAAGACCGCTCCGAACTCCAAGACCGCTCCGAACTCCAAGACCGCTCCCCCGGTCTCCCACCCGGGCGGTCCTGCTGACCGTCCCAGATCTCCCCACCCGCCCGGGCCTCCGGCCCTTCCCAGCCGAGCTCGACGAGGATCTCGGCAGCCACCGAGCGATCGTCGAACGGGATGATGTGCCTGGCCAGCTCCTGGGTGGTCTCGTGGCCCTTGCCGGCAATGAGGACGACGTCGCCGGGCCGGGCGCCGGCCAGCGCGATCGTGATGGCGCGACGACGATCGGGCTCGACCACCACGTGCGAGCCCACGACGGCTTCAGCTCCCGCGGCCGCCTCGGCGAGGATTGCATCAGGGTCCTCGGAACGGGGATTGTCGGAGGTCAGCACCGCACGCCCCGCCTCCGCGGCGATGCGGCCCATGACGGTCCGCTTCGCGCGGTCACGCTCGCCGCCGCAGCCCACCACGACGTGCAACCTCCCCCCAGGACGGGTGAAGCGACGACAAGCGTCGACGACGCGGGCCAGGGCGTCAGGAGTGTGGGCGTAGTCGACGAGAACCGCGAACGGTTGGCCGGCCACGATGGGCTCGAGGCGTCCTGGGACCCCCTCGCAAGCCGCAATGCCGGCGACGGCGGCATCGGCGGGGACACCGGCGCAGGTCGCGGCCAGGTAAGCAGCGGCGGCGTTGAGGGCGTTATGAGCGCCGAGGAGACGCGTGCGAAGGAGCACGCTCGAGTCGTTGCCGACAAGGCGACAGCGTGTGCCGCGAAGGTCGGAGACGATGTCGACGACACGGGTCCGGGCGTCCGGGGAGGTGCCGAAAGTGGTGAGCGGCACAGTCGCCTCGCGTGCGAGTCGTCGCCCCCACTCGTCGTCTACGCGAACCACTCCGCGGATCGCGAGCTCGGGACCGAACAGTCGTGCCTTCGTCGCGTAGTAGGTCTCGAGGGTGCCGTGGTAGTCGAGGTGGTCCTGCGTGAGGTTGGTGAATACCGCCACTTCGTAGAGGGTGCCGTCGACGCGGTGCTGATCGAGCCCGTGCGAGGAGACCTCCATGGCAACCGCGTCGACACCTCGCGCCTCCATCAGGGCGAGCAGCCGCTGCAGGTCCGTTGCCTCAGGCGTGGTATGTACCCCGCTCTGGTACACGCCGCCATGGATTCGCGTCTCGATCGTGCCGATGACGCCGGTGCCGAGTCCGGCGGCACCGAAGGCGGCCTCGAGCAGGTGCGTCGTGGTGGTCTTGCCGTTCGTGCCGGTTACCCCGACGACGTTGAGGCGCTGCGACGGGTGGCCGTGGATGGCCGCCGCGACCGGTCCCATGGCTCGTCTCACCGAGTGTACTCGCGCCTGGGGGATGTCGAGGTCGAGCCACCGCTCGACGAGGAGCGCCGCCGCTCCTGCGGCCGCCGCGCTCGCTGCGAAGGCGTGGCCGTCACGCGCGGCGCCGGGCGTGGCGCAGAACAGCCACCCGGGCCGGACCTGGCGGCTGTCATGGGTGGCGTCGACGAGCTCAGCATCCCC
>JALYGD010000007.1 GCA_030777265.1 Actinomycetota bacterium
GGCCGCGCTCGAGGACGTCGACATCGCAACCGCCCTGCTCGACGCCCGTCTGCTGGCCGGTGACCCCGAGCTACTGCGCGAATGTCGCTCGACGCTGCTGACCCGCCTGAAACGGCGCCCGAACCGCTTCCTCGTGGCCCTCGCCAACGCCGATGCGGCTCGCAGGGCTCGCTACGGGGACGCTGCGGAGGTGCTCGAGCCGCACGTCAAGGAGGGCGCCGGGGGGCTGCGTGACGTGCAGTCGCTGCGGTGGGCCGCCGCGGCGCTACTCGGCGAACCCCACCTCGACCCCCTGGTCGGAGCCCGCTACCTGTCCGCCGTCGATCGCAGCCGACTTGCACGCGCCGAGGACTTTCTACTCGGCGTACGGGTAGCGCTTCATCTCGAAGCCGGACGCCGTTCGGACGTGCTCGACTTCGGCCGGCAGGAGGCGGTTGCCTTGCGCCTCGGCTACCCCCCGGGCGTCAGGCGCGGGCCGGGCTGGGGCGAGGAGCGGGGTGGGAGCGGTCTTGGCTTGTCCAAGACCGCGGGTGGGACTGGCAAGAGGGGCATGCCGGACGGCTCAGCGGCGGATGCACTCCTGCATGACCTTTTCCTGGCTGCCCGCACCGTCGACCACGTCCACCACAGTGCCTGGGCGCTGCTCAGCGCCGACGCGCGTGGTGGCCGTCGACTGCGCCGGCCGGCTCAACGGCGACTGGCCGGCGGGTTCGCGGTGGCAGACGGTGTACTGCGCGCGGACGACGACGTGGTCGACGAGCCGATGTTTCCCATCCGCCTGTTCGAATCGCTCGTCGAGACCGGAGCTGCTCTGGACCGGGGCAGTGCCGCCCGCATCAACCGCTCCGTGGAGGAGGTCAACCAAGCGCGTAAGGCGAATGATGAGGCGGCAACCCGCCGGGTCATATGGCGCTGGGACGACGCGGGTCGGCAGCGCTTCCTCGCCACTCTGTGGCACGGAACCGCGGCCCTTGACGCCCTTGCCGAACTCGACGACCTCGGCGTACTGACCGTCTTGCTTCCCGAGTGGGGGCCCCTCCGTGGTCGACCGCAGCGCAACCCCTACCACCGGTACAGCCTGGATCGTCACGCCTTTCACGCCGCCGCCAACCTCGCTGATCTCGTCCGGTCCGAGGAGTGGGCTGAGAAGCGACTCGGTCAGGTCACCGACCGCGATGGTCTCATGCTCGGTACGCTCCTTCACGACGTTGGAAAGGCCCACGGCGAGCCCCACACGGAAACCGGTGTACCGGTCGCTGAGGCGATCGCTCGACGCATGGGTGCCCCTGACCAGACCTGCGCCCTCGTCACCCGCCTCGTGCGGCTGCACCTCCTGCTCCCGGAGGTGGCGACCCGCCGGGACCTCGCCGATCCTGGTCTCGCCGCCGAGGTCGCCCGGACGGTGGGCGATCGGCAGACCCTCGCATGCCTGCACCTGCTGGCCGCCGCAGATGGTGCCGCCACCGGCCCAGCGGGCTGGGGATCCTGGAAGGCAGCGCTCGTGGATGCGCTCGTGACGAAGGTTGAAGCCGTGCTGGACGCGACCCATCCTGACGAGATCGCAGACGGAGCCCCCGCCACCGCACGTGAAGCCCAGCGTCTCGCCCCCAGTCTCGGCGTCGATGCGGCGACCGTTGCTGCGCACCTTGCCCGCCTTCCGTCGCGCTACACAGCATCGGTCTCCGCTCGGGCTGTGATCCGCCACGCAGCCGCCTGCGCGGAACCCCTCATGCCGACCGAGGTCCGCACTCGGGTCAACCCCGGCAGCGGTGAAGCTGGCTCGCTGGACGACCTCGACGTCGTGGCGCTGGATCGCCCTGGGCTGTTCGCCAAGGTCGCTGGTGTCATCGCCCTCCACGGCGGCTCGGTGTTGAGCGCCCACGCCTTCACGCGGGAGGACGGCGTCGCGGTCGACACCTTCACCGTCCGCCGCCCAAAGGGTGCAGGCGGATCGTGGTGGGTCGCCGTGGAGGGCGACCTCGTGGAGGCGGTGGCGGGGCGCCTGGCCGTACGTGCCCGTATCGCCCGCAAGGTCGCCGCGATGCGACCTCCTCCACGGGTACTGCCTGCCATTCCGGTGCGCGTGGATGTCGGCCCTGACAGTGCCGGGGAGGCGACGGTCGTCGAGGTCCATGCAGAAGACGCCATCGGCGTGCTCCACCGCATAGCGGCCGCCCTCGCTGAGCTCGAGCTCGACATCGTTGCTGCGAAGGTCGACACCGTTGGCCGGGAAGTCGTGGATGTCTTCTATGTGCGCGACGCGGGGCGTGCCCCGCTCGACGACGATCACGCGGCCGAGGTGGTGCTGGCGGTGACCGCGGCTCTCGAAGGCTGACGAGCGTCAGCTCGGGCACTGAGTACGACGCCGCACCGCCCTTCGCGCAGCGTGAGCCTCACACGATTCCGCCCTCTGCCATGCGGCGGTGGTCGAGAACACGGCCGAGCGTCTCCTCATCGACGCCATCGGCGAGGGCGACCTCACGCAGGGTCTTGTCCTGTTCCATCGCGAGCTTCGCGAGCCTCGCGGCGCGCTCGTAGCCGATCTCCGGCGCCAGGGCGGTGACCGACATGAGCGAGCGCTCCACGTAACGGGAGCCCATGTCGGTCGCGGTTGCGTCGCGTAGGCACTTCTCGACGAACAGTCGGTTCACCGCCGCCAGCAGCTTCATGGACTCGATGACGTTGCGGGCCATGAGGGGGATCATGACGTTGAGCTCGAGTTCGCCCGCCAAGCCCCCGACGGTGGTCGCCGAGTCGTTGCCGATCACCTGCGCCGCAACCTGCCGTACGGACTCGGGGATCACCGGATTGATCTTGCCCGGCATGATCGACGAGCCCGGTTGGATCGCTGGCAGGTTGAGTTCGTTCAGGCCGGTCCGCGGTCCTGACGACAGCCAGCGCACGTCGTTGGCGATCTTGAAGAGACTGACCGCCACCGTCTTCAAAGCGCCCGAGAGCTCGACGAGAGCGTCCCGCGCTCCCTGCTGCTCGAAGTGGTTCTCCGCTTCGCGGAATGGGAGCCCAGTGCGCTCGGCGATGAGCCCGACAGCGCGGGCTGCGAACGCGGATGGGGCGTTCAGTCCCGTACCCACGGCGGTGCCACCCAGTGGCAGCTCGTAGACGGACTCGAGGGCACGTCCGAGCCGCGTGATCCCGAGTGTGATCTGGCGGGCGTACCCGCCGAACTCCTGGCCAAGCGTCACCGGGATCGCGTCCATCAGGTGGGTGCGACCTGGTTTTGTGACGTCGGCCCACTCTCGCGCCTTCTGCGCCAGGGCGTCGGCAGCCACCTCGAGCGCGGGCAGCAGCTGTTCGGTCGCGAGCTGAGCCGCGGCGATGTGGACGGACGATGGGAAGGTGTCGTTGCTCGACTGGCTCGCGTTCACGTGGTCGTTGGGGTGGACGCGGGAGGAGCCGATCTCGTCGCCGAGCAGCTGCCCGGCCCGGTTGGCGATCACCTCGTTGAGGTTCATGTTCGTCGAAGTTCCCGACCCGGTCTGGAAAACGTCGATCGGGAACTGGTCGTCGTGTTGGCCTCGCACGACCTCCTCAGCGGCCTCTTGTATCGCCTTGGCAAGTTCGCCTCCAACGACCCCGGCCTCCTCGTTGGCGATGGCCGCCGCCCACTTCACGAGGGCGAGCGCGTGGATGACCTCGACGGGGACCCCTTCCCCGGAGACGGGGAAATTCTCCACCGCCCGCTGGGTCTGCGCCCCCCACAGCGCATGCAACGGCAGGCGCATCTCACCCATCGTGTCCCTGGCGCTGCGGTATTCCTCGCCCATCGTGATCCCTGTCGTGTCGGTGGGTTCACCACCATCTCTAGCACAGCGCCCTCGGCGGCCGCGGTCAGCCGCCGCTGATGCAAGGTGTTGCCTCTGGTCGGCCCATCGCGCTTTCGCTGACCGCCTCTCCCGGCATGCTCGTTCCGGAAACCCTCTTGGCTTGGTGACCAACGGCGTGTCTATTACCGTCTTCTTTCCGCCGAAGTCGTCGACTGCCGGGAGGCTGGCCGTAGGCCGGCGGGTGGTGGGTGCTGTGAACGCGAGCTACCCGCAAGCGGCGGCACGTGCTGCGCGGGACCAGAAGGAGAGGCGGTGGAGCTCGTCGACGGCGAGCAGGTCCATGCCGCGGCTCATCTCCTTCGAGACGTGGTCCAAACCACCCCCGTGCAGCCCTCGAGGACGCTGTCGCGGCTGGCCGGCGTCGAAGTGGTGCTGAAGTGCGAGAACCTGCAACGCACGGGCTCGTTCAAGCTGCGCGGCGCCTACCACCGCATCGCCCGCCTCGACCGGAGGGAGCGTGCCGCGGGCGTCGTCTGCGCCTCTGCGGGCAATCACGCCCAGGGTGTGGCCCTTGCCGCCAGATTGCAGGGCGTGCATGCCATCGTCTTCATGCCCGAGCAGGCGCCTCTCCCGAAGGTCGAGGCGACGACCTCGTACGGTGCAGAAGTCCGGTTGATCGGTAGCTCGTTCGACGAGGCTCTCACCGCTGCCACGGAGCTCGCCACCCAGGAGGGGCGCGTCTTCGTGCATCCCTTCGACCACGCGCACGTCATCGCGGGCCAGGGCACAGTCGGGCTCGAGCTGCTCGAGCAGGTACCGGCCGTGGGCACGGTCGTGGTCCCGCTGGGCGGAGGCGGGCTGGTATCAGGGGTGGCGGCGGCCATCAAGGACGCTCGCCCGGAGGTGCGGGTCATCGGCGTCCAGGCGTCGGGGGCGGCCGCCTTCCCGCCCTCGCTCGCCGCGGGAGAGCCGCGCGAGGTCGACCCCGTCGACACGATCGCCGACGGCGTCGCGGTCAACAAGCCCGGCGCGCTCACGCTCGCCCACGTGCGCGCTCTTGTCGACGAGGTCGCAACGGTCGACGACGATGCGATCGCCCGCGCACTCGTGCTGCTGCTCGAGCGTGCCAAGCTCGTGGTCGAGCCCGCGGGCGTGGTTGGTGTGGCGGCGCTCCTCGCCGGGCAGCTCACGCCACGCCCGCCCGTCGCGGTCGTCCTGAGCGGCGGCAACATCGATCCGCTCATCCTCCAGCATCTCGTGACCTCGGGACTGACCGCCGAGGGGCGATACCTCACGATCCGCACCCGCGTCGCCGATCGCCCCGGTGAGCTCCACGGCCTGCTCGGGTTGCTCGCAGAGCAGCGCGCGAATGTCGTCGCGATCGAGCACCACCGCTACGGGCGGCGTCTGCGCCTGGAGGAGGTCGAGGTGGTCATCGAGCTCGAGACCCGGGGTCCCGACCACACCGACCACCTGCGCCAGTGCATGCGGGGCGCCGGCTACCCGTTCGACGTCCTGTGAGGGACTGGGTCACTCGTCTCGCTACGCCACCCCAGACGCCGATGGGTGTGGCGAGGGGGAGTGGCACCTCCTCCACGTCCGTCGGACTCCACGACCCGTTGGGCGCGACCCGCACTGGCGATTTGCCACTCTAAGCAAGAGCTTGTTTAAACTCGTTTAGAGTGGCAAGTGGCTGGAATCAAGCGGCATGGAACGGTGACGGACAGCAGCGGTCGTCTCGAAGCCCCGAACCCGGCGGCGAACCCCTACACGCCGGGTGCGGGTTCGCGCCCTCCCATCCTTGCTGGCCGCGACGACGAACTCGACGACGCACGCTACCTCGTCGAGCGGTTGCTGCACGGGCGCATCGAACAGCCGCGCATGCTGGTCGGGGTCCGCGGCGTCGGCAAGACGGTGCTGCTGTTGGCCGTCGACGACATCGCCAGTTCGGCCGGCTGCACCGGCATACACCTGGAAGCTGCGGCGGGCGCCGACTTGTTGACCGCGCTCGGCCGCGAACTTCACCGTGCGCTCCTGCGGCTGAGCTCCGTGACCACCCGCGCCCGTCACGCCCTGTCCGTACTCGCATCGTTCGCGGTGTCCGCAGGGCACATCAGCCTCGAGATCGACGCCAAGCCCGCGACCGGCTACGGGGACAGCCGGGACGTGATCTTCGACACCGTCGACCTCATCCGTGCCGTCGGCGAGGCCGCCTACGACGTGGGCAGGCCCCTGCTCCTCACATTGGACGAACTGCAGGACGTCGGCGAGCAGCAACTCAAGGCGCTGCTGACCGGCATGCATCGCTCCGTCGGCGACGGCATCCCGATCGGCCTGATCGGCGCCGGGCTACCCGGCGCCACCGGCTACGCCGCCAAGGTCTCCTCGTACGCGGAGCGCATGTTCCGGGTGCATCCGATCGAGCGGCTGTCTCCTGAGGCGGCGACCCGTGCGATCGTCGATCCCGCGAGGGAGATCGGCGTTGAGTACGAGGCCGAGGCTGTCGAACGGCTCGTCGAGCTGTCGGACGGGTACCCGTACTTTGTGCAGCTCTACGCGTCCACCGTCTGGGCGACGGCCTCTCGCCATCCCATCTCGATCGAGGATGTCGAGATGGCAGCACCGCTCGCCCGACGCGAGCTGGAGCGATCCTTCTACCTCGCGCGTCTCGAGCGCATCACCGCCGAGACCGAACGCGCGTACCTGCTCGCGCTCGCCGAGCTGGGGCCTGGCGAGCACCGCTCCAGTGAGGTCGCTGCGGCCCTCGGGCGGAAGCTGGAGAGCCTCGGCACGACCCGTCGGCGCCTCCTCGACAAGGGACTGCTCTACAGTTCAGGCCGCGGCCTCGTCGCCTTCTCCGTTCCGGGCTTCGACGCCTATCTGCGCGAGCATCACGACACGATTCGAGGATGACCGCCACCGTGCCGGCTACCCCGGTCTTTCAGGTGGCGCCGGAGGACTCGTAGAAGGCGGTGGTCTCGGATGCGGCGGCTCTAGGTGATCCCGAGGCCAGGAACCGGCCCGCGCAGGCCGAGGTGTTTGAGGCCTCGCTATGCGCCCCGCCATTCGAGCAGGCCGAGCTGATCGAATTCCCTGAGCACGCGCTCCACGTCCTCGGTCACGACGTCCTCGTGCAGGCCGCAGAGCGCACAGATGGCGTCGATCATCTCCCGAGGAAGGTTCTCGCCGTCGCAGAGGTCCCAAAGGGCGAGCGCCGTGTCGTTCAGCAGCAGAACAGCGCCGGTGTCGGGGTCATAGAGCGTGTTCTCTCCCTGGGCCTGGTGCAGCCAGACGCGCGGCTTGCGCGCCGGCCGGCGAGTGTCCAGCTTCACCCCTCCGCTCCTCCGGTGATCGGGGTCAGCTTCCCGTCGGCTGCATGTGTGACTCCCTGAGCTCCTCGAGCAGGCCATTTTCGGTCACGAATGCGGCGGCCTGCAAGCGGGAATGGACCTCGAGCTTACCCAGGAGGTTGCTCACGTGGGTGCGGGCGGTCTCCGGGCTGATCACCAGCGACTCGGCGATCGCCTCGTTGTCCGCACCGCGTGCGAGCAGGGCCAGAACCTCCCGCTCCCGTGGCGTGAGTCGGGACAGCTGGCGGACCGCCGTGTCCCGCTCGCGCTGGCCTGCGATCAGCCGGGCCAGCAGCCCACCGAGCATCCTCGGCGGGACGATCATCTCGCCGCCGTGGATGGCACGCGTCGAGGCGATGAACTGGGCCAAAGGGCAACGCTTTGTCAGGTAGCCGCTCGCCCCCGCCTCGAGCACTTCGAGCAGCTTGCCCAGGTCTTCCTCGTCGGTGAGGACGAGGACACGGCAGGCCGGCACCCGCTCTCGGATTGCCTCGGTCGCATGGACCCCGTCGGTATTCGGCAGGTCCACTGCGAGGAGGGCCACGTCTGGTCGGCGCCGCTCGGCCAGGCTGATGGCCTCGATCCCGTCCTCGGCCTCGGCCACCACCCGGACGCCGGCCTCGTTGTCGAGCACCGCCCGCATGGCCTCGCGGAACAGCGAGTGGGCATCGGCAACCAGGACGCGGATCTCCCCCTGCTCGCTGCCCACGGTACCCCTGCCCGGTTTCGCCTCTAGCAGACCGAACAAAGCAGACTACGGGCAGGGACTCGCTCGCACAGGGGGCATGCGACCCTTCCTTTCCTCGCGGCTCCACGAAGCCCTCCTCGCGTGAAGGCCGTGAAGGCGCCCGTCTGGCCCGGAACAGGGGAGGGAAATTCTCTGCTACGACTCGCAGCGAGTCGACTACGTAGAGCGTACGCTGTCGCAGGGCGGCGACTGAGACCGCGGCCGGATGAGTGCAGAAGGCCGAGATGGACGAGGGCGATCGCAGGTTCCGGCACTCGCGCACCGTGCTGTGGCGCTACGTCGGTCGCGAGGTCCTTGTCGGCCTCCCCTCCGGGGAGGGCGTCGAGGTCCTGGCGGGCACGGCCGGTCACGTCTGGCGGCTGCTCGCGGACCAGCCGACCCTCGCCCAGCTCAGCGGCCTGCTCGGAGAGGCGTACGGGGCCCCCCGCGAGGTTGTAGCTGCCGACGTCGGCGCCCTCCTGGAACAGCTGTGTAGTCGCGGTTTCGTGGAGGAGGTGGCGGCCGACGTTGGCTGAGCTGGCAGCTGACGACCGTCTCGCCGTGCGGGTGGCTGCGATCGGGCTGGCGGGCAGGCGCGGCCTCGAGCCGGTCTCGGTCCCCCCCCACATCTGGCCGGACGTGCTGTCGAGGCTGAGCTCGCAGCGGCTCACCGGGGTCGCGCTGGCCGGGGTCGAGAGCGGCGAGTTTCTCCTCAGCGACGAGCAGGCCGAGGACCTGCTCGAGCGCCACCGGCAGTCGATGTCTCTCGCGCTCGAACTCGAGCGGGCCCTCGTCATGGTCGGGACCGCCTTCGCCCAGGACGGTGTGGAGTTCGTCGTGCTGAAGGGCCCTGCCCTGGCACGCAGCTTCTACCCCGATCCGACCCTGCGACCCTTCGTCGACCTCGACCTGCTCGTGCACACCCGCGACTGGCGTCGAGCCTGCACCCTCCTGGCCGAGGTCGGCTACCGGCGCGTGCAGCCCGAGCCACGCTCCGGCTTCGACGAGCGCTTCGGCAAGGCGGCGGCACACCGAAGCCGCCAGGGCCTGTGGATCGACCTGCACCGGACCCTGGTCGTGGGACCCTTCGGGCTGTGGCTCGACCCCGAGGAGCTGT
>JALYGD010000008.1 GCA_030777265.1 Actinomycetota bacterium
GTCAGCGCGGAGAAGCGGCTGTTCCAGGGCGAGGCGAACGAGGTCTACGCCCGCTCTCTCGAGGGTGAGATCGGCATCCTGCCCGGTCACCAGCCGGCTCTCCTCACCCTCGACATCGCCCCGGTCCGCATCAACCTCGCCGACGGCGGGCAGGAGACGGTCGCCGTCCATCACGGGTTCCTCTACTTCCAGGACAACGAACTCGTGGTGCTCGCCGACATGGCCGAACTCGAGAGCGAGCTCGATGAGCAGCGAGCCGAACGCGACATCGAGCGCTACGAGGAACGGCTGTCGAAGGAGGAGGACGCCGAGACGCGCGCCGCCCTCCGCCGGGCGAAGGCCCGCCGCGAAGCCACCAGCTAGGCCTAGGCGCTACTCCGTCCTGGCGGTGGTAGTTGTCGCCTGTTACCGCTTCGCTGCTTGAGCAACATGCCTCGCCGGGCTCTCCCATCTCACTATCCTCGTGTCATGTCGCGTCTTCGAAGCTGGATCAGGCCAGCGGGTGTGAGTCGCGTCCGGGTAGGTGTCGGAGCGCCCGGTGGCAGGCCCCGGTTCGTCGTCGGCACGTGTGCAGGGTCTGGTTCGGAAGTGGAGAGGCCCGTCTGCCCGCGCTGTCGTCGCGACGAGCTGACGCGTGGACACGAGTTCTTCGAGACGCATGACCTGAACCGCGTGCGTGGCAACGCCGTTACCCGACGCCGAGGAGTGCGTGACCATGCAGGAATGCCGTCGGAGAGCCGTATGCGGGAAAACCGCCCTACGGATCGAAAGGGGAACGCGGAACCGGGCCTGCCCAGCAGACACCGCGTCGCTGACTACCAATGACTGACCACAGCCCTGTCGACCTGGCGTTTCGGGACGTCTTCCTCGTTCGCGGGGGTTACCCCCTCGAGGGGGAGGTCCAAGTCAGCGGCGCCAAGAACTCCGCTCTGAAGCTCATGGCGGCGGCACTGCTCACCTGTGGCGAGACGATCGTGTGCAACGTCCCCACGATCGCCGACGTGGCGGTCATGGGGGAGGTGCTGGCCGGTCTCGGTGCGCAGGTCGACCTGCGCCCCGACGAGACTGTCGTGATTGGCGTAGACGAACCGTCGTGGCACGCGCCGCGCTCCTTCGTGACCCAGATGCGCGCCTCGATAGCGGTCCTCGGACCACTCGTCGCCCGGGTCGGTCGTGCACGCGTCGCCCTCCCGGGTGGCGACCACATCGGGGCACGACCAATCGACCTGCACCTGCGAGGTCTCGTCGAAATGGGCGCGGAAGTCGTCGAGGATGGAGACGAGGTCGAGGTCCGCTCCGCTGGCCTCCATGGTGCGAACCTCACTCTCGACTTTCCCAGCGTTGGCGCGACGGAGAACTTGATCATGGCCGCGGTGCTCGCCTGCGGGCGAACGGTGATCGACAACGCCGCACGGGAACCTGAGATCGCCGATCTCTGCACGATGCTCGTTCAGATGGGCGCCGCAATCGAGGGGGTCGGGACATCCACCCTGACGGTCGAGGGAGTACGCGAGTTGCGTCCGGTCACTCACGACACCATCCCTGACCGGATCGAAGCGGGGACGTTCGCGCTCGCAGCCGCCCTGACGGGTGGGGAGGTGACCATCCGCAGACTGCGGCCTGACCACCTCAAGCTTCCGATCGCGAAGCTGACTGCCGCTGGGGCCTTCGTGGAGGTGGGGGAGGACAGCCTTCGGGTCAAGGGCGACGAGTTGCGTGCGGTTGACGTCGTCACCCTTCCGTACCCTGGTTTCCCCACGGATCTGCAGCCGCAGCTCATGGTGCTCCTGTCGCAGTCGAGGGGAACGAGCATCGTCACCGAGAACGTCTTCGAGTCTCGCTTCGCGTTCATCCCCGAGTTGACGCGCCTCGGCGCCGAGATCGTCGTTGACGGCCACCACGCGGTGATCCGCGGGCCTCGCCGCCTACGCGGCGGCAACGTCCGATCGCTCGACGTTCGGGCGGGAGCGGCCTGCCTGCTCGCCGGCCTCGTTGCCGAGGGGGAGACCCGCGTTGGCGAGGTGCACCACATCGACCGAGGTTACGCTCGCATCGGCGAGCGGCTGCGGAGCCTCGGCGCTCGAATCGAGCGCGTCTGCGCTGACGGTCGAGCGACAGCTGAGACCTGGGAGCCGGCGTAAGCGGTGGCGAGGGTCGGCCGGTCGCGGCGCGGTGGCGCATACAGGGCCGGTCGCGCTCCCGAGAGCGCGACCGGGTTGGTGTGGTGTGTTCGCACCCCTGCAGCGGCGCTCGTGGCGGCCGTGCTCCTCATCGCCGTCGCCGGGACGGCTGAGGCGCAACAGCCGCAGGTCAGTCTCGGGGCGTATGGCGTGCCGCTGCGCTTTGAGGCGGCCCCGGGGACGGCCATCGAGGTTGCGGGGGTCGGCCGCTACTCGGAGACGATCGAGGTTCGCGCGGAACCCGATGGTCGTCTCACCGTCATCAACGACGTCTCGCTCCGTGGCTACCTCGAGGGGCTCGCGGAGGTGCCCGCGAGTTGGCCCCTGGAGGCCCTGAAAGCACAGGCAGTCGCAGCTCGGACGTACGCGTGGTACTCGATCCGGCTCGCGACCTTCGAGACTCAGGGCTATGACCTCTGCGACGGGGTCGCCTGTCAGGTCTTTCGCGGACGCGAGCCCGCCGAGAGTCCCGGCGGCGAGCGCTGGACTCAGGCCGTGTCCTCCACTGCGGGGGAGGTTCTGCTCCACAACGGTGCACCCATCCTCGCCCGCTACTTCTCGACCTCGGGCGGCCAGACGCGCGACAACGAGGAGGTATTCCCCGACGAGGGCCCCAAGCCCTACCTCGAAGGCACAGCTGACCCAGAGGACGCGGTTTCGCCATTCCACCGCTGGCAGGTGCAGTTCAAACGCGCCGAGTTCGACGCCATCCTGGCCCGAGGCCGCACCCTCGCAGCGGCTGTACCGAGCGCCAACGTCACCTTCATACCGGCGGGTGGCGGCGAGCCCGACCGGGTTGCCGTGATCGGAGTCACCGGAACTGCGGTGGAAGTCACGGCAAGCGAATTCCGACGCTTCATCTCCGACGTGGCCCCGCGCCTGTTTCCAGGTCGCTTCCCGTCGACGCGAGCGGACGGAAAGCGGCTGCCGGAGACGCTGCCCTCCAGTCGCCTGGTGTTCACGGTTACACCCGAAGAGGTCATCGTCGACGGGCGCGGCTTTGGGCATGGTGTCGGAATGAGCCAGTACGGCGCGAAGGGTAAGGCTGAAGCCGGGATGGCCTACGGGGACATTCTGGCCGCGTACTACGGTGGGTTGCGTCCCAGTCGAGCGGTTGACCTCCCCCACCGCGTGCGCGTGGGAGTGGAAACCAACGGGCAGGCGTTCCGCATTCGAGCGGATGGGGTGCTGAGAGTGCACGCTGGAGGCCAACTCATCACCGACCGCGGTCTCGGCACGTGGAGAGTCGGCCGGCGCCCGGACCGCACGGTGGAGCTGCAGGCCCCACGCGGCTACGGCGCCCCGCTCGTCGTTTCACCCACGCAGACGCGCCACGCGACCCCGCGGGAGGTGGAGGTCGTCACGCTCGACACGGTCGTCAACAAGGCTGCCGAACTGTTCCTCGTCGTCACTGACATGTCCGGGACGGAGGTCACCAGGCACCGCATCGGAGTCGTCGAACCTGGCCGCCGACCGGTCCCCTTCGACCTAGACGGCGCAGGGGGAACTCCTCTGCCCCCCGGGCGGTATGGCGTGGAGCTGCGGGCCGTCGACGAGCACGGCACACAAGGCGGCTCCCCCGTGGGCATGGAGATCCGACCCGTGCGGATCTCATCGAGCCCGCCGCCGTCGCTGCTCGAAGCGACCCCGGCGGGAGCCGGGCGGCGTCTCGGCCTCGTACTCGCAGCCGCGGTCGGAGCACTTGTCGGCCTCGCGATCGGCCGCCGCGCAGGAGTGGACACGTGAGCCGCCCGCCCGGTCGTGCGGCTTCGCCGCCCGACCCGCCCGATTCCGCCCGCCCGCCCGGTCGTGCGGCTTCGCCGCCCGACCCGCCCGATTCCGCCC
>JALYGD010000009.1 GCA_030777265.1 Actinomycetota bacterium
TCGGCACCTCGCCCCGTCGCGTCTCGTCCATCAAGGGAGCGTCCCGCAACGGGCGACCCGTGGACGTCGCCGACCTCGAGCCGGTCCAGCTCGTCGTCGTCGGCTCGGTCGCGGTCGCACCCGACGGCGCACGACTCGGCAAAGGAGGTGGCTTCAGCGACCTCGAGTTCGCCGTGGTCCGAGAGGCAGGCCTGATCGCAGCAGATGCCATGGTGGTCACGACCGTGCACCCCACCCAGCTGCTCGAGGCCGGTGAACTGCCGATGGCCTCCCACGACGTTGCCGTCGACCTCATCGTGACAACCGACGACGTGATCGATTGCCGCGGCGGTCCCTACCGGCGCCCCGCGGGAATCCTCTGGGACGAGCTCACCGAGGACAAGATCTCCGCCATCCCGCTGCTGCAGCAACTCCGGGACGGATGACGCACAGGCGGTATCGTGCTCATGCGGAAGGCATGAAGCGCGGCGCAGGCGGTCGACCACCCTTGCCACCCTTGTCAGCCGACGACCGAGCCATCGGAGGCCATGTGAGCGGCGCTCCGGAGGAGCGACGCGAGAGGAGCGGTCTTAGGTCTCCTAAGACGGCGACGGAGGTACCCATGTGAGCGACCGCATCCCCGAGGCCCTGTCCTACGACGACGTGCTGCTGCTGCCCCAGGCCTCGGCGGTGCTGCCCCGCGAGGTCGACATCTCCACCAGACTGCATCCACGCGTGGCGCTGCGGCTGCCCCTCCTGTCCGCAGCCATGGACCGGGTCACCGAAGACCGCATGGCCATCGCCCTGGCCCGAAACGGCGGCCTCGGCATCATCCACAAGAACGTGGCCGTCGAGTCGCAGGCCGCGATGGTCGAGCAGGTGAAACGTTCGGAGTCAGGCTTCATCTCCGAACCGATCACGCTCCGCCCCGATGACACCGTCTCCCGCGCCCACGAGCTCATGGCTCGCTACCGCGTCAGCGGCTTCCCGGTGGTCGACGACGACGATCGGCTGCTGGGCATAGTCACGAACCGGGACCTGCGCTTCGGCGTGTGGGACGGGAGCACGGTGAAGGAGCACATGACCTCCGAGGACCTCGTCACCGCCCCGCAGGGCACGACGCTCGAGCAGGCCCGTGATCTCATGCAGGAGCATCGTGTCGAGAAGCTGCCGATCGTCGCCGGGGACCGGTTGGTCGGAATGTTCACGTTCAAGGACGTCGAGAAGGTGCGGGCCTATCCGCACGCGTCGAAGGACGACCGCGGGAGGCTGCTGTGCGGTGCGGCGGTCGGTGTCGGCCCCGACGGCCTCGAGCGCGCCGCCGCACTGGTCGAGGCCGACGTCGATCTTCTCGCCGTGGACTCCGCCCACGGGCACGCCATCGGGGTGCTGGAGTTCGCGGCCAAGCTGAAGGACCAGTTCCCCAGCGTTCCCATCATGGTCGGCAACGTCGGGACGGGTGAGGGGGTGCGGACCTGCGGGGACTACGGCGCCGACATCGTGAAGGTGGGGGTGGGGCCAGGGTCCATCTGTACGACCCGGGTGGTGACCGGGGTGGGAGTGCCGCAGTTCACCGCCGTGCTGACCGCAGCTGAGGTCGCCGCCGATCTCGGCCTGCCGGTCGTGGCGGACGGGGGGATCCGCTACTCCGGGGACGTGGTCAAAGCCCTCGCCGCCGGAGCGGCCGCGGTCATGGTGGGCAACCTGCTCGCCGGCACCGACGAGTCCCCCGGCGAGCTCGTCCTGGTCGGCGGCCGCCGCTACAAGGAGTATCGCGGCATGGGTTCGGTCGACGCGATGCGGTCGGGTTCGGCTGACCGCTATTTCCAGGGGGAGCGCCAGCGGGAGCCGTCGAAGCTGGTCCCCGAAGGGGTTTCCGGGCTACTGCCGTACCGGGGCACCGTCGCCGAGGTCGTCGCCCAACTCGAAGGCGGCCTGCGCTCGGGGATGGGTTACGCCGGGGCTGAGGACCTCGCGTCGCTTGCCGCGCGCGCCCGCTTCGCGCGCCAGACCGCCGCCGGTGCTCGTGAGTCGCACGTGCACGACGTCGAGGTCGTGCACGAGGCCCCGAACTACCAGGTGCCTGGCGATGGGTGATCCCGGCCAGGCTCTCGAGGTGGGTGCGAACGATCGGCTGCCGGTGCTCGTGAGCGCGTGCCTCGCCGGCCGACGCTGCACCTACAGGGGCACCGCGAACCCGCTGCCCGCCGAGGGGCGCGCCTGGGTCGACCGTCTCGTCCGGGAGGGTCACGCGGTGCTCGTCTGCCCAGAGGTGGACGGCGGGCTGGGTACTCCTCGTCCGCCAGCCGAGATCGTGGGGGGGGATGGACACGATGTGCTCGACGGTCGCGCTCGTGTCCTCGCGATCGACGGCACCGACGTGACCGAGGCTTATCTCCGCGGCGCCGAGACGACCGTGGAACGTGCTCGGGCGGTCAACGCCTGCGCTGCGGTGCTCAAGGCACGCAGCCCCTCCTGCGGTCGCGGGGCCATCTACAACGGTTCGTTCTCGCGGACGGTTGCGACCGGTGACGGCGTCACCGCCGCGGCCCTGCAGCGGGCCGGGATCGCCGTCATGAGCGACGAGGAACTCGAGCCCCACACGCCCACGCCTGCCGCCCCGCCGCGCTGAGTCGCGACGCCAGGCGCACCGCGCCCCGTCCGGTCACCGCGACAGGGCCGCTTGCCGGAACGTCCTCCGAGACATGGACGACCGGGACGCCCGGGGGCGGCAAGTCGACGAGGGGCACCGCCTCCATGCCCGGTACCCAGTGCTCGAGCGCGATCACACGCCGGGAGGCTGCTGCGGCCGCCACGAGTCCGTCGGGCAGCGAGGCCTGGGCCCGCATGAGCGTCGAGCGCCGGGCAGCCACGGCTACGTGGCCGCCAGCCAGGTCACACACCTCCTGAGCTCGCAGCGACAGCCCGTGCGTGCCGATGGCGCGTGACCGGGTGACGATCTCCTCCTTGTCGAAACCGGCCAGCGGACGCAGCACGGTTCGTGTGCACGCTTGGTCGATCTCGGCGAGGTGATGCAGCGTCTGACTCGACACCTGCCCGATCGACTCACCCGTGACGAGGGCGGGTATGCCGAGATCCCGGGCGACGACGTCCGCCACGTTGAACATGAGCTGCTTGAGCACGACCTGGCGGAGTCGCGGCGCGACGAGGTCGAGCAGAGCCTGCTTGACGTCCGCGAAGTCGACGACCCATGCCAGCGGGCTCGTCCCGGCTCCCCACCTTCGCCACAGCGCGTAGGCGACCGCGAGAGCCTGCTCGCTTTGAGCGCAGTCGAGACGCACGTGAAGGAAGTCGACGCGGCTGCCCCGCCGCATCACCATATGCGCTGCGACCGGTGAGTCGAACCCGCCCGACAGCAGCGCGAGGCAGCGATCCTGGGTGCCGAGGGGCATGCCGCCCGGGCCGAGCCAGTCCTCCTCGACGATCCAGGCCCGCTCGCCGAGCACGAGCACCCGCACCTCGACCTCGGGAGCATCGAGGTCGACCCCGTCCGACACCGGCCGAAGGAGGTCGCCGATGAGCCGCTGGGCGTCCGGCGAGCCCCAGTTGTGGTCGCCCCGGCGGCGCACCCGCACGGCGAAGGTGCGTCCGGTTACCGACTCGCGGGCAGCCGCGGCCACACCTTGCGCGAGTTCCTCGAGCGTCTGGCCGGGGGTGCGGGGATGTCCCCCGCCGTTCCAGGTAAGCGCCCGGGCCCGCTCGACGCGCTGACAGCCGAAGGTCGTCGTAGCGGCTTCCACGGCACCTGAGAGGTCGGTGGGCACGAGGAGGAACCGTCCCCCGCCGATCGCCTCCCAGCGGCTGCCCGGCGCGAGGCGATCAAGGGCGTGCTGGAGGTTGCGACAGAACACGCGCTGGAACCGCCCCCGTGTCCGCGCCGACTTCACGTGGATCTCGCCGGCCAAGCTGACGAGCAGCACCGCGTCGTCGTTTCTCATCCTGACAGCATGCCAGCTTTGGGACGCCGCCCCCACTCGCGGGCGCGGGGCGGCCGGCCCGGCCGGCCCGGCTGGTGACCGGCCATGCGTCCCTCGCGGCCCTCCTGATCGGCCACATATCCTCGGTTCCATGGATCCAGAGACCCCTGCAGCGTCCTACGGGCAGCGGGTGCTGTCCGAGCGGCTGGGCCCGATCGAGGAGCCCGTGCATGGCGCGCTGGACGAACTGATCGAACTTGATGCGGTCGCTCGCGCCTGGCAAGGCGATCACCGGCTGTGGCAGCCGGATCCCGATGAGGTCGCAGACCGCCTCGGGTGGCTCGAGTCCCCCGCTCAGATGTCGGCGACCGTCGAGGACCTGACGAGGTTCGCCTCGGAGGTGGCGGACGACGGCTACAGCGCGGTCGTGGTCGCCGGCATGGGAGGTTCGAGCCGCATCAGCCAGGTCATGGAGCACTTCGCGCGCCAGACGGGCTCACCGCGACTGCACGTGCTCGACTCCACCGACCCCGCGGCGGTCCGGCGGGCGGAGAACGCGGCTCCACTCGAGCAGATCCTGTTCGTGATCGCCTCGAAATCGGGGACGACCATCGAGACACGCTCCCATATGTCGTACTTCTGGCAGCTGACGGGACGGAATGGCGAGCAGTTCGTTGCCATCACCGACCATGACACGCCCCTCGCCAGGCTCGCCCACGAATACGGCTTCCGCGCCGTGTTCGAGAACCGGCCCGATATCGGGGGGCGCTACTCGGCGCTCACGTACTTCGGGCTCGTCCCCGCCGCGCTTGCCGGAATCGACATCGCGGGACTCCTCTCCCGTGCCGCCGTCATGGCGCAGACCTGTAGTCCGCAGGCCGCGATCGACGAGAACCCCGCCGCTCGGCTCGCGGCGATCCTCGGGGCAGCCGTCCGGGAAGGGCGAGACAAGCTCACCCTCCTCCTCCCCCCCGAGGTCGAACGGTTCGGGGGCTGGCTCGAGCAGCTCCTCGCCGAGTCCACTGGCAAGAACGAGACCGGCATCGTGCCGATCATCGGAGAGCCCCCACCTGCGACGCGATCCATCGACGTCTACGCCGACGACCGGATGTTCGTCGCGTTCGGGCCGGTGCCCGGTGCTGAGGAGCTCGCCGCCGACCACCCGCTGGTCGAGCTTCCGCTCCACGAAGTCCTCGACCTCGGTGGCGAGGTGTTCCGTTGGGAGTTCGCCACCGCCCTCACCGGCGTCCTGCTCGGGGTGAATCCCTTCGACCAGCCGGATGTCGTCGCGGCGAAGAAGGCGACATCCGAAGCGCTGGCCGGATCACCCAACGGACCGATCGCGCCGCTCGAGGCCATCCTCGAGCTGGTGAAGCCCGGCGACTACCTCGCCATCCTCGCCTACGTCGAACCGGGCGCTCCCGTTGTGGGGGCCCTCCAAAGGGTGCGGGCCACGCTCCGCGACCGCCTCCGCGTCGCGACCACCCTGTGCATCGGACCGGGCTATCTTCATTCCACCGGCCAACTGCACAAGGGAGGCCCGAAGAGCGGCCTGTTCCTCCAGGTCGTCGGCGAGGACGTCGAGGAGCTGCCTATCCCCGGGACGGCGCACGGCTTCTCGACGTTGAAACGTGCCCAGGCCGCGGGTGATCTGGCGACGTTGCGCAGACGGGGCCGTCGCGCCGCTCGCGTGGACCTCGAGGATCTACTCGCCGTCGGTAGGTGACGCCTGTCCGTCCGGCTCAGGAGCCCGGGAGGAAATGCCCGCGAAGAGCCACGAGGACGGTCACCGAGACGACGAGCAGGACAAGGCTGAGCAGGTAGGCCGCCTCAGGGTGGGTCTCGAGCTCGAGGTAGACGGCCAGGGGCATGGTCTGGGTCCGCCCGGGAAGGTTGCCCGCGAACGTGATCGTGGCCCCGAACTCGCCGAGTGCGCGGGCCCAGCACAGGGCCATGCCGGCACCGAGCGACGGGGCTAGGAGCGGGACGGTCACCCGCCGGAAGATCGCCCAGCGGCTGGCGCCGAGGGTGGCGGCAGCGTCTTCCAGTCGCAGGTCGAGCAGGCGCAAGCCCGATTCGACGCTGACGACGAGGAACGGCATCGACACGAAGACCTCTGCGAGCACGACCCCGGCAGTCGTGAACGGCAGCGACAGACCCGTGAGCGTGGCCAACGCCTGGCCCACGACGCCCCGACGGCCGAAGGCGAGCAGCAGCGCGACGCCCCCGACGACGGGAGGGAGGACCATCGGCAGCAAGGCCAAGGCCCGCACGACCGCCTTACCGGGGAAGTTGGTCCTGGCGAACAGCCAAGCCAGCGGGACTCCGAGCAGGCTGGCGACGGCCACCGCAAGTAGCGAGGTGATGAGCGACAATCTCAGCGCGGTCCGTACCGACGTCTGGAACAGGAGGGGGCCGAGCCGGGCCCAGGGGACCCGCACGACGAGGCCGAGGAGCGGCACCAGCAGCAGGGACAGGGCAAGGAGCCCGAGGCCGACCATCACCACGGTCAGCGCGA
>JALYGD010000010.1 GCA_030777265.1 Actinomycetota bacterium
GCTGTCGAGCAACAGCAGAGCAACGGTGAGCGGGAGCCCGATCCGCCCGCCGATCGCGATGATGACGGTGAGCTCGACGATCGGGACGACGATGAAGGCAAGTAGGAGCAGTGGCAGCACGTGCACATCTTAGGTGCCCGCGCGCGGGGCCGCCGTGCTTTGAAGACCGCGATGGATACGCCGGGTCTCCGGCCCAACCTGCCTGGGAAAACATCCTCGCGTCGCTAAGAACGCAGCTACCCAGCCGCGGTGGCTGACGTTGGTAATCTGAAGCCAACCTCGTCGGCTTCGGCAGCCCTCCGTTGCGCCCTACCGCCTGAGTTCGGCGGCGCGCCCTGGACGCCACGGCAGGCGCACTGCAAAGCGACCCGCCAGCCAGGACTTCAGTAAACAACATCAGTAGCAACATCAGCCCACGACACAGGATTATTGTGACAAAGAAGACCTTCCGTGATCTCGGGATCGCCCAATCCCTCCTCGCCGCGCTCGAGGAACAGTCCATAACCGATCCCTTCCCCATCCAAGAACTCACGATCCCACTCGCACTGGCCGGCACGGACCTCATCGCCCAGGCCCGCACGGGCACCGGCAAGACGCTCGCGTTCGGGCTCCCGCTGCTCCAGCAGGTGGAGGCCGAGGGTGACGGGGTTCAGGCGCTCGTCGTCACACCCACCCGGGAGCTGTGCCTTCAGGTTGCTGCCGACCTTGCGGAGACGGGTGCGACAGCTGGCGCGCGGGTCGTGGCCGTCTACGGCGGCGTCCCACTCGATCCCCAGCAGCAAGTGCTCCGCAGCGGAACAGCCCACGTCATCGTCGGCACCCCGGGACGTCTCCTCGACCACGTTCGTCGCGCCACGCTCGACCTTGCGGGTGTGCGGATGCTCGTCCTCGACGAGGCCGACGAGATGCTCGACATGGGTTTCCTGCCCGACGTCGAGCAGCTGATTCGTCAGTGCGTCGATCGCCGACAGACGCTGCTCTTCTCCGCCACGATGGCGTCGGAGGTCGTAGCACTCGCCCGACGCTACCTGTCGCATCCGACCTTCATCCGCGCAGACGCCGACGAGCAGCAGGTCGCACCCGATACCGAACAGCACTTCTTTCTCGTGCACCGGCTCGACAAGCCACGCGTCCTCGCGCGCGTCCTCCAGTCACCTCACGTGGGCCTGGCCGCCGTGTTCGTCCGCACCAAGCGCATGGCTGACCGGCTCGTCGAGGAACTCAGGGACCTCGGTGTCAGCGCGACCCCCATTCACGGCGACCTGCGACAGGAGCGGCGCGAGCGCAACCTGGACCGCTTTCGTGCTGGCAGATCAGAGGTCCTCGTGGCCACCGAGGTCGCAGCACGTGGGCTGGACATCGAGGGGGTGACGCATGTGTTCAACTACGACTGTCCCGACGACGAGCGCATGTACCTCCACCGCATCGGCCGTACCGGTCGAGCCGGTGCAGCTGGTGTCGCGGTCACCTTCGCGACCTTCAATGAGGTCGATCGTCTCAATGTCATCCGAAAGGCACTCGGAGTCGCGGATGAGCCACTCGAGGAGGTCTTCTCGACCTCCGAGCTGCTGACCGCGCGCTTCGGCCTGCCGGCCGAGACTCCATGGGGCCACTTCGCCGGTGATCGTGAGGGGGACACGAGCGGTGCGACGCCTACCGCCCCCACAGGTTCACCTCACGGCGGGGAAGAGGTGGCCACCCCTCCCGCCGCGGCAACCGCGCCGCCGACCCGACTTGGCCCGCCCGACCGGGCCCCTTCGGGGCCGGCCCGGGCCCGTACCAGGGTCCGCACCCGCACCGGTGCGACCGACCGTCCCGAGGCTGGCGTGCCGGTCGCGCCGCGCCGGGTGCACCGCAGCCGGACATCGCGAAAGCCGGCCGAGGATGAGGCTGCGCGCCCTGGCAAGATTGGCGAGGGCCTCGAACAGGAGGCGGCGGCGAGCTCGAAACAGACGGTCAGCCGCCCGCGGCGTAAGAGGGGGACGGGCCAAGCAGCTGTTCGAAAGGGCTCTAGCGACCACGATGGCGAGGGGCAGGCTCGACCGGTCGGGGTGGAGGAGCCCAGCTCCCCAGGGAAGGCTGCCCGCGGCGGGGGGCGTCCGACTCTGGTGCGGCGAGTCCGAGTCGAGCACCTGCCCTGAACCGGATCGATCACGGCAATCTGGCTCTGGCCGCGACTGAGGTGTGAGCCAGGACGGTGGGCGCCTGAGGCCCCGGGAAGGGCCGCAGGCCCGGGCGGGCATATGCCGGATCAGGACCGCGCAGGGCGGAATGGCCAAGGAATGCCGGGCCCCAGACGTACCTGCAGACAGGAACGGCGCTGGCAGGTGGGGCATCGAGCCCACAGCGTTCGTCGGCAGGGGTTCAGCAGCCACGGTGGTCGCAGCAGGCGAAGCAGATGGGTCGCGGTCAGCCCACGTTCGACCCCGCAGCGCTCGCAGCTGACGATGAGCAGTGGAGCCGGGTTGGCCTCGGGATCGACGGAGTAGAGCGCCCGCTTGCCCAGGGCATCGCCGCGTCGCGGCCGCATCGGGTCGGGCGGGACGATGCGGTCGAAGCTCTCTGCATTCCCGCCGGTGTCCGAGTCTCGGCCGTGGGGGTGTGGCGCGACTCCATCCGGAATTGCGCGGTCGTCAGCCACCGCCGCCCTGTTCGTGCCAATCACCCAGCCCCTCGCGTCCAGGCACCTCTGGGACTGCGCCTTCCAATAGGACGGCCAGCTCCTCCCGGGACCAGCCGGCCTCGTCGAGCAGGGTGTCCTCGACGGGCAGGTCGAGGAGTCTTCGGGCTATGGCGCGGTACGCGGCAGCGCCGGGAACGTGGTCGGCGTGCTCGAGGATCGGCCGGCCCGATGCGGGAGCTTCGGCGAAGCGCACCGACCTGCGTACCGGTGGGCCCACGAGCGCGAGCCTGTAGCGGTCGACGAGGTCGCGGAGCACGTCGCGGCTGTGGTTCGTGCGGGCGTCGAAGAGGGTGGCGACCACACCGCGGACCCGCAGGCCGCGGTTCGTCAGCCTGCGCACGTCCTGGATCGTCTCGAGCAGTTGGGCGACACCGCGATGCGCGAGGGTCTCGCACTGAACTGGGATGAGGACCTGGTCTGCGGCGGTCAGCCCATTGATAGTCAGCACGCCGAGCGAGGGCGGGCAGTCGATGAGGACGGTGTCATAACTGTCGAGTAGGTTGGCGAGCTCGCCGCGGAGGAGATACTCCCGACCGGGCCGCGACAGCAGGGTCACCTCGGCTCCGGCCAGATCAATATTCGACGGCACGAGGTCGGCGACCGGATGCTGGACGACCGTTTCAACGAGTCGCGATCGGCCGACCACGACGTCGTGAAGTGATGGTACGAGACGATCGGGATCGTAGCCGAGCGAGAAGGTGAGGCAGGCCTGAGGGTCGAGGTCGACGAGCAGAATCGCCCGGTCGAGCTCGGCCATAGCGGCCGCGAGCGCGAGCGCGCTGGTCGTCTTCGCGACGCCGCCCTTCTGATTCGCGATCGCGTAGGTGACAGCGGTCACTGTGGGGATCCTCGCGGACGCGGCAGTCCGCCAGAGGTGCCCCGCCCCGGCCTCACCCGTCCGACGGGCTGGGACAGCAAGCCAAAGAGGCTGTGGCGGGCCTCAGGGATCGAGCAGGCCGAGCTTGGCAGCCTCCGCGACCGCACCAGCACGGTTGCGCACACCGAGCTTGTCATAGAGCTCCTGCGCGTAGGCCTTCACCGTCCGCTCGGTGACCCCGAGCTCCTCCCCGATCTCATTGTTCGTCATGCCCTCGGCCATGAGCTCGAGTACCTGCTGCTGGCGGGGAGAGAGGTGTGGTCCCGTCTCAACCTTGGGGACCTCGAGCACGATGGTCGTCTCCTCGGGCTGGGCCGCCATGGCAGGGTCCTCGAAGACGGCCTCGATGGGACCAAACGCGATGCGGTCGCCGTGGCGCAGCACACGAGGCCCGGTGACGTCTTCGCCGTTCACTCTCGTGCCGGCACTCGAGCCGAGGTCGGTGAGGATGACCGCACCCGCATCCTTGCGTAGCGAGGCGTGCACCCGGGACACGCGAGGGTCGGTCAGAACGTAGGTGTTGTCCTCCCGCCGGCCGATGGTGCCCTCGTCACGATCGAGCTGCACCGACTTGCCGGAGAGGGACCCGTTTCGGAAGGTCAGGGTGGGTAGGGGCACGATCTTGCGTGCCTTCTTCACCGCGGACTCGGACACCGAGGCCTCCTGGCGATCGATCGTTGCAAGGCTATGCGGAACCGTAGCGGTTGGCGTGGCGGCGGACGACGCGAGCACGATGCCGAACATACTCGACGACATCGGCCCGGTTCCGCCAGGCGGTGGCGAGGCGCGCGCCGATCCGCCGCTGTGCGAACACTTGCAGCATCGTAAAGGTCGCGGCTTCCAACGCCGCACTGTTCGGGAAGGCAGCCGGCGGCAGCGGGCTGAAATTCGTGCTCAGGAGCTTCGGACGTGTCATCGCGTGCAATCCGTACTTCGAGTGGACGACCCCGCCACCCGAGTTCTTCACGCCGTGCCATGGGGCCATCGGTGCGGCGTGGGAGTACAGATGCTCGTTGATCCACACCATCCCGGCTTTGATGCGAGCGGCCATGGTTTGGGCGGCTTGTCGGTCGCGGGTCCAGATGGAGGCGCCCAGCCCGTAACGGCTGTCGTTCGCCAGTCTGACCGCCTCGTCATCGCTGTCGAAGGCCATGACCGGGATGACAGGACCGAAAGTCTCCTCCTGCAGGAGGCGCATCGAGTGGGAGACGCCGGTCAGCACGGTGGGGCGGTAATAGGAGCCGGCCCCGCTGGCCTCCAATGGACCACCCACGAGCAGAGTGGCACCATCGGAGACCGCGTCGTCGACGAGCTCGCAGACGCGCTTCCAATGGGGGGCATCTATCAAGGGCCCGACATCTACATCGGGGTCCGCCGGATCGCCAACCACGAGGCTGGAAGCCTGTTCGACCAGCCGAGCGACGAACGCCTCGTAGATTGTCCGGTGGACGTAGACGCGTGCCACCCCAGCGCAACTCTGACCGGAATTCGCGCAGGCGGTCCAGACGATCTGCGGGACGGTGCGGTCGAGATCCGCGTCCGCGCGCACGATCGCGGGATCCTTGCCGCCGAGCTCGAGCGTGCAGGACTTGGCCTGGTCCGCGCACGCCTGCCCAACGAGCCGTCCGACCTCGACCGACCCGGTGAAGACGACCTTTGCCACGTGCGGAGAGGCGCACACGGCCTGGCCCTGTTCCCCTGAGCCGTGCACGACGCCGAAGAGGCCGTCCGGTACTCCGGCCGCGGCCAACGCCTCGGCGAGGTGCTCGGCGGTGAGTGGGGTAAGCGGTGACGGCTTCAGCACAACACCGTTTCCGGCGGCGAGCGCCGAACCGACGACACCTGCCGGGATGCTCAGCGGGTAGTTCCACGGCGAGATGATGCCCACGACACCAAGGGGTTCTCGGCGCATCCTGTGCCACATTCCGTGGACGAACGTGAGCAGGTTCGGTCGCAACCATTCGTCGGCGAGGATCCGTGGCGAGTGACGCGCGATCCAGCGGAAGCCGTCGATGGTCGGTCCTACCTCCATGAGAACCGCGTCTGAGCGCGGCTTGCCGTTCTC
>JALYGD010000011.1 GCA_030777265.1 Actinomycetota bacterium
CGATGGCGGTATAGAAGTAGGTGAAGAAGATGGTCAGGATCGCGAAGATCGCGATGTAGACGAAGCTGCTCGGGTTCGCGAGATAGCGGTCGTTGATGCGGATGAGCCAATCCCAGGTCGCAATCGAAGCCGCGAGCGTTGGCAGGTAGAGGAGCGACGACGAGAAGATGATGGGGATGACTCCGGCCTGATTGACCTTGAGCGGGATGTACGTGCTCTGACCGCCGTAGACCCTCCGGCCGACCTGACGCCGCGCGTACTGAACCGGGATACGTCGTTGCCCCTGCTCGATGTAGACGACCGCGAGCGTGATGAGCAGCCCGAGGACCATGATCAACGCGAAGGCCGCAGCGCCGTTCGACGACAACACCGCCCCACCCTGGGCGGGCATCTGGCTGATTATCGAGACGTAGATGAGCAAGGACATCCCGTTGCCGACGCCCCGCTGGGTGATGAGCTCACCGAGCCACATGACGAACGCGGTCCCCGCGGTGAGCGTGATGACGACGAGCACGACCGTCCAGGCGGTCGCGTTCGGCATGACGTCCGTTCCGAACAGCCCGCCGTTGCGAGCAAGGACTGTCAGCCCACTCGACTGCAGAACAGCGAGTGCGACCGTGAGGTAGCGCGTCCACTGGGTGATCCTGCGCTGGCCCGACTCGCCTTCCTTCTGCCACTGCTCCAACCGTGGAATGACGACCGTCAGCAGCTGCATGATGATGCTGCTCGTGATGTACGGCATGATTCCGAGCGCGAACACCGCCATCTGCCCCAGCGCCCCTCCCGAGAACAGGTTGATGATCGCGGTCAGACCCGACGCCCCTTCGGCAGCGGAGCGGATCGCAGCGAAGTCAACCCCCGGCGCGGGAATCCAAGATCCGAGTCGAAACACGGCGATGATGGCGACGGTGAAAAGAATCTTGCGCCGTAGGTCGGGGACCTTGAAGGCATTCAGGAAGGCTCTGAGCATCTCCGCTCCGGGGCTGCCGATGCAGGACTGGGCGTGCGCAGCCTACCTGCCTCTCGTGCCGTCCTCAGGCGCCGGCCCGGCTGGCGTCTCGACGCTTCCCCCGGCGGCCGTGATCTTCTCGTGCGCGGCGGCCGAGACCCCCTCGACTACAAAGGTGAGCGCCTTCGTCAGTTCGCCGTGACCGAGTACCTTCACGGGTCGCTGCTGCTTGCCCACCAGGCCCTTGCGGCGCAGGGCCTCGGGGGAGACCTCCTCGCCGGCCCCGAAGGCGTTCTCGAGCTGACCGACGTTCACGATCGCGTATGCCACTCGTCGGCGACTCGCCTTGCTCGGCGTCGCAAAGCCGGGAAGCTTCGGCTGTCGCCGCTTGAGCGGCATTTGTCCGCCTTCAAACCCTGCGGGGACGGTCCCCCGCGCGCCGGTGCCCTTCGTGCCCCGACCGGCGGTCTTGCCACGCCTGCCTTTGTCACCACGGCCGACGCGGACCTTCTTGTGCTTTGCCCCGTCCGCCGGGTGCAGGTCATGAAGCTTCATCTCTCCGCTCCTCCCCCGTGCTCTCCGCCATTTCCTCGTAGACAACGAGGTGGGGAACCTTGCGGAGCATGCCCCGGATCTCTGGCCTGTCCGGCTTCACGACCGAATGCCGGATGCGTTTCAGACCCAGGGACCGCACGGTCGCGCGCTGGTCCCGAGGTCGTCCGATGAGCGAGCGCACCTGTGTTATTCGGAGCATCCCCATCTAGGCTCCCGCCTCCCGCAGGGTCTCTATCATGGCCTTCGGAGCAACCTCCTCGAGCGACTTGTCCCTGAGCCGCGCCACCTCACGAGGGTGCTTCTGGCTCTTCAGGGCGGTGACGGTCGCATGGACGACGTTGATCGGGTTGTTCGTGCCGAGCGATTTCGCGAGTACGTCGGAGATTCCTGCCGCCTCGACCACCGCACGGACAGGGCCACCAGCGATGACACCGGTGCCTGGCGAGGCGGGTTTCAACAGGACCTTGCCCGCCCCGGCCTCGCCCAGGACCGGGTGAACGATCGTGCGCCCGACCATGGGGACGGTGAAGAAGCTCTTCTTCGCCTCTTCGACGCCCTTCTGGATCGCCGACTGCACCTCCCGCGCCTTGCCGTGCCCGACTCCCACCTTGCCTCGGCCATCGCCGACAACGACCAGCGCGGTGAACTGAAATCGTCGCCCGCCCTTCACGACCTTCGCGACGCGGTTGATGCTGACGACGCGCTCGTCGAACTGGTCGCGCTCGCCTTCCCGCCCGCGGCCTCGCCCGCCTCTGTCCCGCTCGCGATCTCGTGCCGTCTGTCCCGCCACTCTCTTGAACTCCCGTTGGGCCCGCTCACTGATCGGGCAGTATGGACTAGAACTCGAGGCCACCCTCACGGGCGGCTTCGGCAAGCGCGCGAACCCGTCCTGCATACTGGAAGCCGCCGCGATCGAAGATCACCTGCGTGATCCCCGCTGCACGGGCGCGGCGCGCCACGAGCTCGCCGACCTTGCGGGCGACGGCGGACTTGTCATCGTCCTGGGTCGCCTCGAAACCACCATCGCGTGAGGAGGCCGAGACCAGCGTTCGGCCCTCCTCGTCGTCGATGAGTTGCGCATAGATGTGGGCGTTGCTGCGGTAGACGGCCAGGCGCGGTCGCTCAGCCGTGCCGTGGATACGCCGGCGGAGACGCACGTGCCGTCGCTGACGCTGCAACTGCTTCTTCTTCGGGTCCATCGCTATCCCCGTCGCCGTCTTAGGAAACCTAAGACGGCTTCTCTCGCGTCGCTCCTGCGGAGCGCCGCTCACATTCGCTTGCCTCAGCTTCGGAGGATGCGCAGATCAGCGGCCCGCGGCCTTCCCGGCCTTGCGGCGCACCTGCTCCCCCTCGTATCGAATCCCCTTGCCCTTGTACGGTTCGGGCTGGCGGATCCTACGGATGTTGGCCGCGGCCTGGCCGACGAGCACCTTGTCGATACCACTCACCACGATCCTGTTGGGCTGGGGCACCTGGAACTCGATGCCCTCGGGCGCCTTGACGACGACCGGGTGGCTGTATCCAACTTGCAGTTCGACGTCGCTACCGCGCGCGAGCGCCCGGTACCCGACCCCGACAAGCTCGAGCCGCTTCATATAGCCCAGGGTCACACCCTCGACCATGTTCGCGATGAGCGAGCGCACGAGGCCGTGGCGGGCGCGGCTGTCGCGGTCGTCTCCGTTGCGCCGCACGACAACTGCGCCGCCGTCCTGCCGGGTTACGGTCACCCCCGTTGGTATGGTGCGCTCCAGGGCGCCCCTCGGGCCCCTGACCCGAACCGTGAGCCCGTCGATCTCGACCGATACGCCCTCGGGGACCGGGATCGGGGCCTTGCCGATACGTGACATCATCGTCCCTCTGTCTTCATGCCGACGTGTCACCACACGTAGGCGACGACCTCTCCCCCACGCCCCTGACGTCGGGCCTCCCGATCGGTCATGAGGCCGGCACTGGTCGAGATAATCGCGATGCCCAGACCGCCGAGCACGCGCGGGATCTCGTCGCGTTTCACATACACGCGCAGCCCAGGCTTCGAGATCCGGCGCAGTCCTGACAGCGTCCGCTCGCGGTCCGGGCCGTACTTCAGCTCGAGATGGAGCGTCGACTGCGGCTTCGTGTCCTCTACATTGAAATCGCGGATGTAGCCCTCCCGCTTGAGGATGTCAGCCACGCCCGCCTTCATCTTCGACGAGGGCATGCTCGTGCGATCGTGATGCGCCATGCTCGCGTTCCGCAAACGGGTGAGCATGTCCGCGACCGGGTCGGTCATCGTCATCTATCAGGGCCTCCCGGGGTTACGGGAACCGTCGGTCCGCCCCGCACTTCCCATCCTCCGATTTGCCCCACCCGCCTCTGTAGCGCCACTGTCGCGCAACTACCAGCTCGCCTTGCGGATGCCTGGAAGCTCGCCGCGATGGGCCATCTCCCGAAAGCAGATGCGGCAGAGCATGAATCTGCGGAGCACGGCGCGCGGCCTGCCACAGCGGGCACAGCGGGTGTTCTTCCGCACCGAGAACTTCGGCTCGCGCTTCGCCTTTTCGACAAGAGACTTCTTCGCCATCCTACTGCCCCTGGTCCTTGTTGTCGGCTGTGATTGTCGTTACTGACACGGTTAGCTCTGGCCGACCCTCGCGAACGGGAGCCCGAACGCGTCGAGCAGCGCACGCGCGTGCTCGTCGCTCGGCACGGTCGTCACGATGGTGATGTCCATGCCTCGTACCGCGTCGATGTCGTCGTAATCGATCTCGGGAAAAACGAGTTGCTCGGTGACGCCGAACGTGTAGTTGCCGTTGCCATCGAACGAATCGGGGTTCAGCCCCCGGAAGTCACGTATTCGGGGCAACGCGACTGATAAGAGCCGGTCCACGAACTCCCACATGCGGTCGCCGCGGAGAGTGACTTTCACGCCCACGGGCATACCCTGGCGCACCTTGAAGCCCGCGATCGACCTCCGGGCACGGTTCACCTTGGGTCTTTGGCCCGTGATCATGGCGAGGTCCCGAACAGCACCTTCGAGGGCTTTCGCGTCCTGGATCGCCTCGCCGATACCGATGTTGACCACGACCTTCTCGAGACGCGGAACCTCCATGACGTTGGCGAGGCCTAGCTGCTCCTGCAGCGCCGAGACGATCTCCTCCCGGTAACGTCGTTTCAGTCGCGGCCCGTAGTCGGTGGTCGTTGCGCCCATGGTCTCCCTAGCCTGCGGTCGCTACTGGCGCGATCTAGAACGTCCCGTCGCAGCGGCGGCAGACGCGCACCTTGCTGCGGCGATCCTCGGGGTCCTCCAAGCGGTAGCCGATGCGCGTGGGCCGGTCACAGGACGGGCAGATCGGCTGCACGTTGCTCAGGTGGACGGGCGCCTCGGTCTCGATGATGCCGCCTTCCTGAGCACCCCGCTGCGTCTGGCGAATGCGCTCGTGCTTCTTCACGTAGTTCACCCCCTCGATGAGGACGCGGTCCTCCTCGAGAAAAACTCGGATGACCCGGCCCTCCCTGCCGCGGTCCTTGCCGCTGATGACGCGTACCCGATCGTCTTTGCGCACGCGCTGCATCACCTTGTCCTATCGCTTCGCTCGTTCGTCCTGCGCTTCCTGCTCGAGGCACTGATTGTGCGTCGTCTTCGGTTCACCGAACCCGGCTAGAGCACCTCGGGCGCGAGCGACATGATTCGCATGAAGCGCCGTTCCCGTAGTTCGCGCCCTACCGGCCCGAAAATGCGAGTACCACGTGGTGTCCCGTCAGGACGAATCAGTACGCACGCGTTTTCGTCGAATTTGATGTATGAGCCGTCTGGCCGACGCTTCTCCTTGGCCGTACGCACGACGACACAGCGCACGACGTCACCTCTCTTGACGTTGGAGGCCGGGATCGCATCCTTCACGGTGCCGACGAATACGTCGCCGATCGACGCGTAGCGACGTCCCGAGCCGCCGAGGACCCTGATGCACAGTACCTGCTTCGCGCCGGTATTGTCGGCCACACGCAGACGCGACTCTTGCTGGATCATGCTTTCGTCTTCCTCTTCTACCGCCTGGCGACGGATCGTCCGCAGTTCACTTCGCACGCTCGACGATCTCGACCAGGCGCCAGCGCTTCAGCTTCGAGAGAGGGCGGGTCTCGGCGATGCGGACACGGTCGCCGACGCGTCCTTCATTGCGTTCGTCATGTGCGTAGTACTTCTTCGAGCGGACCAGGGTCTTCCCGTACAGACCGTGGGTCGTGCGTCGGTCGACGCGCACGACGATGGTCTTGTCGGGGGCATCGCTCACGACGAGACCGGCGCGCTCTTTGCGGACACCGCGCTTCGCTGTCGTTCCGGTCGCGGTTCCGGCGGGAAACTCATCACTCACACGGCTACCTCCGTCGCCGTCTTAGGAGACCTAAGACGGCGTCTCTCGCGTCGCTCCTGCGGAGCGCCGCTCACGTCCTCACCTCGTTGTCCGCGTCGTTGCGCCGAACTCCCGCTCACGCAGCACGGTTAGAACCCGCGCTATCTCACCTTTGACCTGCTTCATGCGGCGGGGGTTGTCGAGCTGGCCCGTCACATGCTGAAAACGGAGGTTGAACAGCTCCTCCTTCTGCTCGGCGAGCCGCTCGCGCAGTTCCTCCTCCGGCAGCTCTCGAAGCTCGATCGCCTTCACTGTCTGGTGCCTCCCGCTCCGTCACGGTCTCCCGCCCGACAAGCTACGTTCCCCCCGCCTCGTCACGCCTGACAAACTTCGTCTGCACTGGCAGCTTGTGGCTCGCCCGCCGCATGGCCTCGCGTGCGAGCTCCTCCGGCACGCCTGACAGTTCGAACATGACCCTGCCTGGTTTGACGACCGCTATCCAATGGTCGAGCGAGCCCTTTCCCGAGCCCATACGAGTCTCGAGCGGCTTTTTCGTGATGGGGCGGTCCGGGAAGATGGTGATCCGGACTTTTCCGCCCCGCCGGATGGCGCGCGTCATCGCGACCCGAGCTGCCTCTATCTGTCTCGCGCTGATCCAACCGTGCGTCGTCGCCTTCAACCCGAAGTCCCCCACCGACACCGAGGTGTGGCCCTTGGCCAGTCCCCGGAGCGGCTTGGGCCGGTGCTGCTTGCGGTGCTTGATGCGCTTCGGTGCGAGCATCAGCCACCCTCCTCGCTCGTCCCTGTCGAGCTGGGACGTGTTCCAGGATCACCCGGTGCCTCCGCCGCCTGCGGGGGCATCGATTCCGTGGCTGGATGGTCGGCCAGTCGGCCGGTCGCCTCTGAGCTCACGGGTTCCTCGTAGTCAGGTGCGATGTCGGTGGGCGTCATGGGCCCCGACTGCGGCGGTAGCTGCTCGGTCGTAGCCTCACGCACGTCATGAGCGGCGGTCTGGCCGCGCTCTTCGACGGTGACGGGATGCGGCTCTTCGGCCTGGCCGCTTCCGGCCTGCCCCGGCGCCGGCGCAGTCGGCTGCTGCTCGGGGGTCGGCATGCCCGGGGTTTGCGCAGCCGTCTCCTCCGCGGCACCGCCCACCGGCGCTGAAGCGGGCTTGGTCCCTGCAGCCTGCTCCCGCTTGCCGCCGACTCCCGCGGCACGCGCGACCGCGCGCGCCGCCTTGCGCGCGGCCCGGCGACGGTCGGGACGCTCCTCGCTCGGACGACCCTCGGCGGCCGCCTTCGCACGCTGGATCGCACGCTGCGCCTCTGCCTCCTCCACCGAGGGCAGCACGTCCCCTTTGTAGATCCAGACCTTCACGCCGATCCGGCCGTACGTTGTTCGAGCTTCGTCGAAGCCGTAGTCGACGTTTGCACGCAGTGTGTGGAGCGGCACGCGACCCTCGCGGTACCACTCCGAGCGGCTCATCTCCGACCCGCCCAGGCGACCGGCGACTTGGACCCTGATCCCTTGAGCACCAGCTTTCTGGGCCGCCTGCACGGCACGTCGCATTGCTCGGCGGAACGACACTCGGCCGCGGAGCTGCTCCGCCGTGTTGAACGCCAGTACCTGCGCGTCGAGCTCGGGGGTCTTGACCTCGAGGATGTTCAGCTTGACCTGCTTGCCGGTCGAGCTCTCGAGGTCCGACCGGATGGCATCGGCCTCGGTGCCGCGCCGACCGATGACGATCCCAGGTCGAGCGGCGTGCACGCTGACGTCCACCCGGTCATCGGTGCGCACGATCTCGACGCGCGACACGCCGGCGTGGCGCACGCGCTCCCTCAGGTAGCGCCGAATCCGGTCGTCCTCGTGCAAATAGTCGGCGTACTTTTTGTCCGCGAACCACTTCGACTTCCAGTCCGTCGTGACGCCGAGGCGGAACCCATACGGGTGAACCTTCTGTCCCACGACTCCTGCTCCTTCCTGCGGCCGCTCGCGTGACGAGCACCTGCGTGTGAATGGTCTAACGCTCGTCCCGCGTGCCCACGACCACGGTGATGTGGCTCGTCCGCTTGCGGATCCGGTAGGCGCGGCCCAGCGCCCGTGGGCGCCAGCGCTTCAGCGTGGGTCCCTCGTCGACGAATGCGTTGTTCACCCACAGATCATCGGGATCCAAACCATCGTTGTTCTCCGCATTGGCCACTGCGGAGTTCAATACCTTTGCAAGCGGGGTAGCCGCGCCCTTGCCTGAGAAGCGGAGGATGCGCCGGGCTTCCTCGACATGCTCGCCCGTGATGAGGTTGGTGAGCTGACGGACCTTCGAGGGGGACACTCGTATATATTTGGCCGTCGCCTTCGTCTGCGCCATCGTCACCACGTCCTCGTCACTTCCTCGTCGATCTGCGCCTGGTGCGACTCATCGTCGCCGCATCCTCGCCGACTTCTCGCCGGCGCCACTCCACTTGACGACACGGGTCGGAGCAAATTCGCCGAGCTTGTGCCCCACCATCGACTCAGTGATGTAGACAGGGACGTGCTTGCGTCCGTCGTGCACTGCGATCGTGTGCCCGACCATGTCGGGGAAGATGGTGGAACGGCGCGACCAGGTCTTGATGACGCGCTTCTCCCTCCGCTCGTTCAGGGCCTGGACCTTCTGCATGAGGTGGTCATCGGCGAACGGTCCCTTCTTCAGCGAGCGTGGCATCGCTACTCAACTCCCTCTCCCTGACGTCAGCAGGCTGTGCCCGCTAGCGCCTTCTCCCGCCCCGGCGACGGACGATGTATTTGTTCGATGGCTTCTTTTTCTTGCGAGTGCGTTTTTGAGGGTTACCCCATGGATCAGTCGGTGGCCGGCCCCCCGACGCCTTGCCCTCGCCACCGCCGAGGGGGTGGTCGACGGGGTTCATCGCCACGCCTCGAGTCTGCGGGCGCTGTCCGAGCCAGCGGCTGCGCCCGGCCTTGCCGCGGCTGACTAGCTCGTGCTCCTCGTTGCCGACCTCCCCTATGGTGGCCCGACAGCGAGTGTCGACCAGTCGGATCTCGCCGGAGGGCAGCCGGAGCGCAGCCCTCCGGCCCTCCTTGGCCAGAAGTTGGATCGCCATGCCGGCGGAACGTCCGAGTTTCGCGCCACCGCCCGGGCGTAGCTCCACCGCGTGGACTGTGGTCCCCACCGGGATGCTACGCAGCGGCAGCGCGTTGCCGACCTGCACGTCGGCCTGCTCTCCGGACTCCACCTTCGCGCCGGGCCGCAGACCCTTCGGCGCGAGGATGTAACGCTTCTCGCCGTCATGGTAGTGAAGGAGTGCGATCCGCGCGGAACGGTTCGGGTCATACTCGATCGCGGCGACGGTTGCGGGAACAACGTCCTTGTCGCGACGAAAGTCGATGATGCGGTAGCGCCGCTTGTGGCCGCCACCCCGGTGTCGAGACGTGATCCGCCCATGGGTGTTTCGCCCCGCCTTCTTCGGCAGCGGTGCGAGCAGAGACTTCTCGGGCTCCGATTTCGTGATGGTCGAGAAGTCTGAGACCGACATTCCGCGCCGGGCGTTCGTCGTCGGGTTGTACTTGCGAATGGCCATCATGCTGCTTTCTCGGGTACGGCGCCGAGGCGCCTCGCTCCCAGGCTGTGACTGCCGCTTGTCTCTCTGGATGTGTCTGTGACTCGTCTCTGTCGAGCGATTAAACCCCTGCGTCGAAGATCTCGATCTCGTCGCCAGGGGCAAGCGTGACGATCGCGCGCTTAGTATCGGGGCGCTTGCCGACGGTCATACCCCGGCGTTTGCGCTTTCCCCTCCTGTTCATCGTGTTCACCTTCAGGACCTTGACCCCGAAGATCCTCTCGATTGCGATCTTGATCTCGGTCTTGTTCGCTCGTGGATCCACGACGAACGTGTACTTGTCCTGGTCGAGCAACCCATAGCTCTTCTCTGACACGACCGGACGGATGATGACGTCTCGATGGTCCTTCACTCGTTGCCCTCCCCGCCGCTGAGTGATGGTGAGGAGGAGGACGCCGCGGCGCTCGTGCGTCGTCCGGTCCCGATGAGAGGGAGTGCCGCCTCGTCGAAGACGACGACGTCGCTGAGCAGGACGTCGTAGGTGTTGAGCTGGTCGACGGTCAGCGCATGAACAGCCGGCAGGTTGCGGAACGACTTCCAGGTGGCGTCGTGTCGATCGGCGAGCACGACGAGCACTTTCGCGCTCTCATGTCCGAGTGCGGTGAGTGCAGCTATCGCGTCCTTGGTCCGCGGACGGGTGAAGACGAGGTCCCGCACCACCGAGACGTTACCCTCGCGCGCTCGGTCGGTGAGCGCCGAGCACAGCGCGAGACGCTTCATCTTCTTGTTCACCCGCTTCCTGTGGTTCTGCTCGCCGCTGCGGCCGTGGGCAACCCCGCCGCCGACCCATTGCGGTGCTCGGATGGAGCCGTGACGAGCACGGCCGGTGCCCTTCTGGCGCCACGGCTTCCGTGCGCCACCACGGACCTCGCCTCGACCCTTCGTCTTGGCGCTGTCGTTGCGGGCCGCGGCGAGCTGTGCGGTGACGACTTGATGCATGACAGGGACGTTTATCGGTCCACCGAACCATTCTCGCGGCAGCTCGAGGCTCCCCACCTGATCACCTTCCAGGTTGCGGACCCCGACGACGAGCTCCTCCGTGGGCGTCCTGCTCGTCTCCGTCACTCCCCGCCCCCTTCCACGCGAGGAGCTTTCACGGCGGTTTTCAAGAGCACGACGTCACCGTTGTTCCCTGGAACTGCGCCCCTGACGAGCATGAGGTTGCGCTGCGGGTCGACGCCAACTACTTCGAGGTTCTGGACCGTTACCCGACTGTTCCCGAGCTGACCGGCCATCCGCTGGCCGGGGAAGGTGCGCCCTGGAGTCGCACAGGCCCCGACCGCGCCGGGGTGGCGATTCTTCTTCTTCACGCCGTGTCCGTCACCCATGCCGGCGAACCCGTGCCGCCGCATGACTCCCGAGTAGCCCTTGCCCTTGCTCCTTCCGGTTGCGTCGACGAGATCGCCGCTTGAGAAGATGTCAGCGGTCACGGTGGCCCCCAGCTCGAGCAGGTCATCGGTACGTAGCTCGACAATCGTCTGCACGCCCCGGTCGATCCCGGCCTTCGCGAGGTGACCCTTCTGTGGCTTGTTCACCTTGCGGCGGGTGCCATATGCGAGCTGCACGGCGTTGTAGCCATCGCGATCAACTGTCTTGACCTGCGTAACGATGCACGGTCCCGCCTTGATGACAGTGACCGGAACCACTCGAGCCTCGTCGTCGAAGACCTGGGTCATTCCCAGCTTCGTACCCAGGATTCCCCTGCTGGCCATCGGTCATCCTCTTTCTTGCTCATCTTGTTGCGCTACGGCCCTTGAAGCTACTTCTAGGCGCCGAATACACGTTCTAGAGCTTGATCTCAATGTCCACACCAGCTGGCAGCGAGAGTCCCATAAGCTTGTCGATTGTCTTCTGGGTTGGCATATGTATGTCAATGAGGCGCTTATGCGTGCGCATCTCGAAGTGCTCACGCGAGTCCTTATATTTGTGCGGCGAGCGAATAACGCACCAGGTATTGCGCTCGGTCGGTAGTGGTACCGGGCCGGTCACGTGCGCCCCCGTTGCTTCGACGGTGTCGGCGATCTCACGTGCCGACCGGTCGAGCACCTCGTGGTCGTAGGCTTTCAACCTGATCCGGATCTTCTGATCAGCCATTTTTCAGTCCCTCCCGCCTCCGGACCGGTCTTGGGGGATCTCGTCGCG
>JALYGD010000012.1 GCA_030777265.1 Actinomycetota bacterium
GACCAGCAGCGCGCCGCCCTCGCCCTCCTTGGCCTCGGCGATGGCATCCCGGGCCTCGTCCCGGCGCACGATCCTGGTGTTCTCGCGCCACGGGCCGGTCTCCTCCGCAGTCAGGTTGTCGGAGACCGCCAAGTGCTCCAGCTCACGGTGGCGGCGCGAGATGGCTCGCTCGACCTCGGGCTGGCCGGGTCATCGGCCACTGGAGGCCAGTAGCTCACGAACCCGCGGTACGTCCTGGCGCCGGACACCAAGGTGTCCGCGGCCCGCATGAGCTCGAGGTTGTAGTCACTGAACGTCTTGTCGAACGGCAACGCCATCACGTCGCCGCCCGGACCGGACGCGTAGCCGTCCACCGAGATCAGGTTGCTCACGATCAACTTACGCATCCTCGCTCCCGATGTATCCCGCACTGGCCGTTAGACATACGACGCCCAGCCAACCGGAGAATCATCGGTGCCCACGCGACGTCATTGCGAGCGGCGCCGACGGCAGCTCGCTGACGTAGTTCTCGGTCGAGGCCGAGCCGATGCCGCCTTCCGCGCGCGCACCCATCGCGGGTGACCCGAACGACGGATCTGGGTCGGTGCCCCTTTCAGGGTGAGCCGGCGCTTTCTGGCCGGCCGGTCCTGTGCGTGCTCGCCGGGGCGAAAGCGGGCTTCCTCCACCTGCCTGCCCTCCGAGCCGCCCTCGACGCTCAGGTCAAAGGGACTGTCACACCCAAATGCAACGATGCAGAGGTAGCCGCTTGATCAGTGGGCCGCCAGCGAAGCTCCACGGAACTCGAGACATCTTCGAGGTGCTCGACAACCCGGCGAATCCGACCTTGACCTTCTCTTCGGCGGCGAGCGACAGGCGACAGGGCGATCCGCCTTCAGGGCGAGGAGAGGTGGAGGCGATCGTCCTGAAGGCGGCGCCACGCCATGCTTGCCCTTCGAAAAAAGAGCGGGGGCGAGGTACTTCGCGTCCGTGGCCTCGTGCCCCGGTTCATGCGCTAGGCCATGCGCTGGGCCGGCGCTCTGCGTAAACTTTGTCGCCGGTTGGAGAAGCAATCACCGCTCGTGGGCAGAGCAGTCGAGCGGGCAGCGTGCGGTGCTGTCCTGTTGCGCTCTCGGCTGGGCGAAGGCGGCCTGATGCTCGTGCACGGGGATGCCGGTGTCGGCAAGAGCCGACTGGTCAGCGAGGTCCTCGGCGACTGGGAGGGCTGCGTCCTGCGGGGGGCATCCGCCGTGGGTGGGGGGGCGTACGCGCCGGTGGTCGAGGTACTGCGAGCGGTCTCGGACGCCTTCGGCGACGCCGCCCTGGCAGAGCACGCGAGGGTGCTGCTACCCGAGCTCGCGATGCCCTGGCGTGAGGTGGATCACGGGGCGCTGGTTGCCGCCGTCCAAAGCACCTTGCGCGACGTGGCACGACGCCATCCGACCGTGGTGGTGCTGGAGGATCTGCACTGGGCCAACGCGGCCACGATCGAGCTGCTCCCCAGGCTGGCCGCGTCCCTGTCGAACGAGCGGTTGCTGATTGTGGGGACCTACCGCAGCGAGGAGCTACCGCGGTCGCATCCTCTCCGAGCCATGCGGTCGGGGCTGCGGCGGGGCGGCCGCCTCGTCGAGGTCGCGCTCGGGCCGCTGGCGCCGGGCGAGACCGGCGAAATGCTCGCTGGCCTGTTCGGCACCCCCCCTTCGACGGACCTCGTCGCCGCAGTCCACGAGCGGGCCGAGGGCCTGCCGTTCTTCGTCGAGGAGCTCGCCGCCGCTCTGGTGGAGAGAGGCGCGCTGGCCAAGCGGGACGGGCTCGTCGAGCTTGCTTCGGGCACGGAGCTGCCGCTGGCCGAGAGCGTGCTCGACGCCGTCTTGGTCGCGACTGCGAGGCTGCGACGGGAGCACCAGCTGGCGGTGGAGCTGGCCGCCGTCTTCGGCGTTCGCATCGACCTTCCGTCGTTCAGTGACCTCGTTCCGCCGGAGGATGTGGACGCGCTGCTCGACGCCGGGCTCCTCATGGAGGAGTCCTCGGACTCGGCGGTGTTCCGCCACGCGCTCGTCCGCGACGCGCTCTACCGGGCGATTCCTTGGGCGCGCCGGCGCGGCCATCACCGCCTGGTCGCCGAGCATCTTGCCACCCGCCGGACCGCTCCTGAGGTGGTCGCCGAGCATTGGATCGCGGCCCACGAGCCGGGGCGTGCCCGGCCGCTGCTGTTGGCCGCGGCCGAGCAGTTCTGCTCACTGCACGCCTACCGGGATGCGGCCGCGCTCGCGCGACGCGCCCTCTCCATCTGGCCGAAGGGAGAGGGCGAGAGCGAGCGCCTGGGCGTTCTCGAGCGTCTGGCGGACTGTTCGGAGCTGTGCGGAGAGCTCGCCGAGGCGGCGAGCCTGTGGGCGGAGCTGGCTGAGCTTCGCCGGCCCCGGGATGAGCACGTGCTCGCTGGGCTCGCCTTCCGTCGCCTGGCAAATGCCGCGGGCATGCTGGGCGACTGGCGGCGGGCGGTTGCGGCGCGCGAGGCCGCTGCTGAGGCCT
>JALYGD010000013.1 GCA_030777265.1 Actinomycetota bacterium
GACAGCGAGTTCATCGCCATCATGACCTTCGCCTCAGATGAGGCCGCCCGCCGCAACGCCCAGCGCCCCGAGCAGGACGAGTGGTGGAGCGAGATGGAGCGGCACTTCGCCGGCGACGTGACGTTCCGCGACTGCCTGCATGTCGCCACCTACGGCGCCTGGGAGCGCGAGGACGCGGGCTTCGTCCAGATCGTCCAGGGACGATCGCGTGACTTGGACGGCGTGATGGACGAGATCGCCAAGGCGGAGCAGGAATTCGTCAAGGACCATCGCCTTGGTCTGATGGGTGGGATCATCGCCGACCACGGCGACGGCACCTTCACCGAGGTCATCTACTACCCCACTGAAGACGCGGCTCGCTCCGAAAGCGAGGAGGAAGCCCGCAAGCCGGTCGCAGCGGCGGAGAAGCTGTCAAGCACCGTCTCCGACGTGCGCTACCTCTTCCTGCGCGACCCCCTGCTCCATCATCACGCCTGAGCACGCCGCCATCACGGTCACTCGAGCAACCTAGTTTGGCCCCCCGACCCGGCCGCCGGGCGGGAGCCGCGAGCACGAAGGCCGCGGAGCCTCTACCCTGCCATGGATTGGGGGCAATCCCCGGATTCTCAGAAAATCGCACTGCCCCGCGGTCAATCCGAGCACCACCGGCTCGAGCTCAGGCGCCCGCCAGACTGGCCGCTCGCACCGCTGGACCCGAACTCGGGCCGGCAGGAGCAGGAGGTCTCTTCGTGTCCGTCCTTCCCACCACCCCTTCGGCAACCCCCGAACCGGGCCCCGCAGTCAGCGGTTCCCGGAATCCCTTCTCGATCCAGGACCTGCACGCCATGAAGAAGCGCGGTGAGCGCTTCCCCATGCTCACCGCCTATGACTACCTCTCAGCACGCATCCTCGATGAGGCCGGCATCCCCGTCATCCTCGTCGGGGACTCGCTTGGCATGGTCGTGCTCGGCTACTCGTCGACCGTGCCCGTCACCGTCGACGAGATGCTCCACCACGTCCGAGCCGTGTCTCGCGCAACGAGCCGCAGCCTCGTCGTGGCGGACATGCCCTTCGGTTCCTACCAGGACGGCCCCTCGCAGGCGCTCGCGAACGCCATCCGCTTTCTCAAGCAGGGAGGCGCGAACGCGGTGAAACTCGAAGGCGGCGGCGGCATGGTCGAGGTCACCTCGTCGCTCGTCGGGGCCGGCATCCCGGTCATGGGCCACCTCGGGCTGACACCACAGTCGATCAACCAGTTCGGCGGGTTCAAGGTGCAAGGACGCGGCGAGGAGGCTGCCCAGCGCATCCTCGAGGATGCGGTTGCGCTCGCCGATGCTGGGGCGTTCGCGATCGTGCTCGAGTGCATCCCGGCCGAGCTCGCCCGACGTGTCACCGAGGCCGTCGCGGCCCCCACGATCGGCATCGGGGCCGGGCCGAGCACCGACGGTCAGGTGCTCGTCTGGCACGACTTCCTCGGCTTGACGAGCGGGAGATTGCCGCGCTTCGTAAAACAGTACGCGAACCTGCGGGGCGAGATCGCCGCGGCGGTGAAGGCCTTCGCCAGCGAGGTCGCCGACGGCGACTACCCCGGCGTGGAGCACAGCTACTGACCCAAGATGCACCCCCCGGTCGGACAGGTGCGTGACAGGCAGCTGAGCTGCGGCTGACCCAGGGTGGTGGAAAACCCGGAGCTCCGGAGTCGCCATGTCGTTCCCCACGCTCGTCGTGCTGGCCCAGGTGTCTCAGTCGCGGATCATCGACGAGTGTGGCGACCCCGCAAGCGTCATCTGTGAGAGAGTCTTCAAGCTCACCGAACGGGCCTGGCTGGCACAGGCCGCGGACCTGCTCATCGCCACACCGGGCAAGATCCTGCTCGTCATCGTGCTCGCCTGGGTCGCCAGCCGGATCCTCGCACGCTCCATCAACCGACTCGCGCTCCGCATCCAAGACGGCGTACCCCCAGCCAAACTCGCCTGGATCGTGGGTCGGGCACGGGGCGGCGTGCCGGAGGCCGACCGGGCGCAGGCGGCCCGGCGACGCCAGCGCGCCCAGGCGATCCGGGACCTGCTACGAGGGGCGTCAACCTTCACGGTCTGGGCCATCGCCTTCTTCACTGTGCTCGACGAGCTCGGCATCAACCTCGGCCCGCTCATCGCCGGTGCTGGAGTGGCGGGTATCGCACTCGGCTTCGGGGCGCAGAACCTCGTGCGGGACTTCCTATCGGGCATCTTCATGCTCGCCGAGGACCAGTACGGCGTCGGCGACATCATCGAGGTCGCGGGGAACTCGGGGGTGGTCGAGAACGTCGGGCTGCGGGTGACGCGCATCCGCGACGTCAACGGCGTGCTCTGGCACATTCCGAACGGGCTCATCGACCAGGTCGGCAACAAGTCCCAGGACTGGTCGCGAGCGCTGCTCGACATCGAAGTCGCCTACGACACCGACATCGGTCACGCGAAGCGGGTCATCAAGGAGGTCGCCGACACCCTCTGGCGCGAGGAGCAGGAGTGGCACGGCCTCATCACCCAGGAACCCGAGGTGTGGGGAGTGGAAGCCCTGAACCCGAACGGGGTCGCGATCCGTCTCGTCGTCCAGACCAGGCCGCTCGAGCAGTTCAGCGTCGCCCGAGAGCTGCGCGCCCGGCTGAAGGAAGCCTTCCAACGGGAGGGAATCGTCATCCCCCTGCCGCAGCGAACCGTCTGGCTCCACAACGGCGAGCAGCCGCAAGACGCGCAGGAGCAGGTGGACGCCTCGCGCCAGCAGCTCAGCTCGTCGATCGACGGGGTATCAGCCCCGCCCCGTCCTGAATGATGACGACGTGGATGCCCCGTGTCGGCAGCCGCTCACCGGATCACTGCCGTCGCCTCGCTCCCACGGAGCGCCGCTCACTCACGCGGCCGTGACGGCACATGGTCGCCCTCGACCGCGCGGGCAAGCACATAGAGGTAGTCCGAGAGTCGGTTGAGGTAGCGCAGGACGACCTCGTCCGGGAGAAGACCCTGACGCACCATCGTGACCACAGCGCGCTCGCCACGACGACAGATCGCACGGGCCAGGTCGAGTGCAGCTGCGGCGCGGTTGCCGCCGGGCACGACGAACTCGCGTGGCAAGGGGTGGCGTTCGACGAGCAGGTCGATGCGTCGCTCGAGGTCGCCAACCATGTTGTCGTCAACACGGCTCGTGCCGACCTCGAGCCGGTCCCAGCGTTGGGGGTCGGTGGCGAGCTGGGCACCGACGGCGAACAGCTCGCGCTGGATGACGAGGACGGCGTCGTGGAACTCCCCGGTGAGCTCTGCACGTGCGAGTCCGAGGGCGCTCACCACCTCATCGGTTGTTCCGTACGCGCGGGTGCGCGGATGATCCTTGGGAACCCGTCCCCCGTACAGCAGGCTCGTGTCACCCTTGTCGCCGGTCTTCGTGTAGACCCTCATGGCTGTCCTCGTCGTCGACCCGGAGCGTAGGCGAACCGGCTGGGACGCGGCCGCTGCGCTTCGTGAGCGTCCGGGAGGAGCGACGCTCGAGGAGCGTCTTAGGTCTCCTGAGACGGCGACAGGTGTGCTTGAGCGACCGTTCGCGCATCGAGTACCTTCCCACCCGTCGCGATCCGGCGGCGGTGCGATGCGGGCAACTCGGCTCCTACGAGGTTCGGACGGGAACGACGTGTCTTCCCAGACGAAGCCTGCCCGCCAGATCTTTCGGGTCCTCACACGCATCCGTACCGGTTACGAGGGCGCCGTGATACACGACGTGCAGCTGCAGGCGATCACCACCGGGTCCCTCATCTGGTCCCAGTCCTTCTCCTACGAGCACGAGGCCGAGCGCTGCCGCGACGAGGTCCAGACCGACATCGATCTGCTCGACGAGGCCGGGTTCCGACGCAAGTGGCGGCTGCCTTCGAACCTGTGAGCGGCTCGGAAAGCTCGGAGCGTTCGACCACTGCGCAGGCATGGGTCGGAGATCGTCTCGTCCCGACCCCCCGAGCTCAGGTGTCAGTCTTCGATCGGGGTTTCCGCTCCGGGGAGGGCGTCTTCGAGACCCTGCGGGCGTACCGAACGCACCCTTTCCGGCTCGGGGCCCACCTTGATCGAGCTGCGGACGGGGCTCGCGTACTCCACTTCGACCTGCCTCCGCGGGCCCTGCTCAACACGGCGATCACGGCTACGGTGCGGTCGAACGCGGGTGAGGGTGACCTCGCCCTGCGGGTGACCGTGACGCCGGGCCTCATCGACCCCTGGTCGCCCTTTCCGGGAAAGCCCCTCGGCGTTCCGACGCTCGTAGTGACCGCCCAGCCCCTCGCCTACGGCGAGGAGCTCTATCGGGTCGGGGTGAGCGCCGCCGTCGTTCCGTGGGCGCGCGAACTGCCGCGGATCAAGTCCGTGTCGTATCTCGCGGCTGCGCTTGCGCGGCGGGAGGCCCGTCGTCTTGGGGCCGAGGAGGCGCTGCTCACCGACCCAGCGGGTCTAGTGCTGGAAGGATCGCACTCGAACCTGTTCGCGGTCGTGGGCGGTCGGCTGATAACCCCCCCACCCGACGCCGGCATTCTTCCGGGCGTGACCCGGGCGGTCACGCTCGAGGTCGCCGCGGAACTCGGCATCCCCGTCTTGGAGCGGCCCCTCCCCCTCGCCGTGCTCCTCGAGGCCGAAGAAGCCTTCCTCACTGCCTCCACCCGGGAGCTCGTACCTCTCGTCCGCGTCGACGGCAAGCCGATCGGCAGCGGCTCGCCGGGACCCATGACGAGCGCACTGCACGAGGGTTACCGTGCCGAGATCCGCCGCGAGATGGCCGCGAGCCGCGGCTAGTTGCCGGTCGAGATCCAGACGCGGGTCGTCTTGGGACCGGACCGCTTTGGCAGGGGCGCCCCTCGCTTCCTCGGGCGGCACAACTACTCGCTGCGGCGTGGCGCGTGGAGGGCATGTTCGACGCTGCTGATCCCGTCGATCTTGATGGCCGCATGGATGCGATAGCGGCGGTTGATGGACAGCAGCACCGGTGTGAGGTTCTCGACGTACCGGCTGTTACGCAACGGACCACAGTCGATGCCCCGCACGCCAGGCATGCGGCTAGCAAGGTGAGCCACGCAGTGGCCGGCGTCTTCATCGTCAGAGCAGATGGGCACGTCGCAGTCGACCGGCTCGTCCACGCGGATGAGTCGCCGTGCGGGTACCGCGTTGAAGGCACTAACCACCCGCGCGCCGGGCAGCAGCTGCTGGCATTCCTCCGCGGCGGAGCCCGCCGCTACCGGCACCGCCTTCGGCCCGATGTCATCGAAGGTCATGGGGTTCACGACGTTCACGACGATCTTGTCACCGATGGCCTCGCGCAGCTCGTTCAGCGTCGCTGCCTGGGCTTCATAGGGGAAGGTGAGCACGACGATCTCGGCACGCTCGGCCGCCTCTTCGTTCGTGGCCGCACGCACCGGGGGCTCCGCCCCGATGACCTCGCGCAGGTCGGAGGCCACTCGATCTGCTTTGTCCCGCGAACGGGAGCCAAGGTAGACGGTGTGGCCCACACGAGCCCAGCGTGCGACGAGACCCCGTCCCTGGGGCCCCGTCCCCCCCACGACACCGAGGCTCTCGAGGTGATCGGGCATCGTCAGGTGGCTGCCTTCCTCGTAGCCTTCTCCGTCGCCGTCTTAGGAGACCTAAGACGCTCCTCTCGCGTCGCTCCTGCGGAGCGCCGCTCACCACACCCCCCCGTCGCCGTCTTAGGAGACCTAAGACGCTCCTCTCGCGTCGCTCCTGCGGAGCGCCGCTTCGTTGGCGCTACTCCATCGTGCCGACTCCGATGGCCACCATGCGCCGTCGGTGCTGGCCGAGCAGCGCAACGGCGGTGTGCCGTAGCACGTCCTGGCCGGCGTGCTCCTCAAGCTGTTCGAGCAGGACGAGCAGCGCATCCGTGTCGTTGACCGCCCCTTGGAATCCTGTGAGCGCGCTACCGGTGATCTCTGCGGCGAGACGGCGGCTGCGTTCGCGGCGCGCCGGGTCCTCCCCGACGGCCGTGATCACCTGCCGGCTCGCGTATGACTCGAAAGCCTCCCTCTCGGCAAGAGCTCTCAGCACGACCGCGGCAGTCTGGGGATCGAGCGCGGGCGCCACCGCCCGGGCGAAGTCTGCCGCCATCGGCAGCCCGATGGCGAAATAGGTGCAGGCGGACAGCCAGTCGGTGATCGGAAGGTTGTTGAAAA
>JALYGD010000014.1 GCA_030777265.1 Actinomycetota bacterium
TGAGCTCGTCGAGTTCCTGGGTATCGACCGGGCCGGTCCGGGTGGCGGCGTGAGCAGCGGCCTCAAGCAGACGTGACAGCTCGGCGGCGGCCCGCCTGCGTCTCCCCGTGTCGCGGCTCACGCGGTCCCTCTTCCTTCCCCCATGGCAACGAGCGCCTTGCCGCTCTCGTTACGCCTCCGACCCTAGTCTCGTTGTGACGCGACCAAGGTTCCCCCGAGAGGGCCGGGTGGTCTCGGACGATATCGGCGAGCGCACGCAGCGCACGATACTGAAGGGCTTTCACCGCCCCCTCTGTCCGGCGCATGACCGCCGCGGTCTCCGCCACGGACAGGTCCTGCACGAATCGCAGTGAGACAACCTCGCGGTGATCGTCCTTCAGCAGATGCATGGCCTGGTCGAGCAGAGCGGCGAGGTCCTGGGCGACGGCGAGCGATTCCGGATGGTCGGGAGGGTCTTCTCTGGAGCGGTCAGCGATCTCTTCGGCTACGTGCTCGAGACGCACGCGCGCGGACTTGAAGTGGTCGGTGACCCGGTTGCGGGCGATGGTGGTGAGCCAGGCTCCAATGTCGACCCCTTGCCAGCGGAAGCTCGACAAGCCGCGCAGCGCGCGCAGGAACACGTCTGCGGTGAGGTCCTCCGCGAGGTGGCGATCCCGGACCTTGTGATGGATGTAGGCGTGCACCTGTTCGACGTAGCGGTCATAGAGCAGCGCGAACGCGTCGTCATCGCCGTGCTGAGCACGGGCTACGAGGTCGACGATCTCCGGGTCGAGCGTCTTGATGCCCACGAGCCCCTGCACCTGTCGGGGCGGATTGGCAGCGGTGGGAGAGCGGGACGCGTTCACCTGCTCTGTACGAGCTGCACGACGGTCGCGGCAACGATCACGACGAGCAGCGCGAGCAGCGCGATCGCGGTCCCGGTACGCACCGTGGCCTCCTCGCCCGGCGGACGGTTCCGTTATGGAAAGCTCCGCTATGGAGAGTACGCCCTCAGCGACTCTAAGTAACCCCCCCAGCCGGGATTTATTTCGCGTCCGGCTGTAACCGAACGCCGTGGGCTGGAATCACGCGTCGAGGGGTACCGCGGCGTCGTCGTCGCCCCCCACTGGAACGTCCGGGGCTGCGGCGACTCGGTCGGCACGGCCGAGCACCTCCTCGGCGGGGGCGCCGGCAAGCAGGGCCAGGCACTTCTCGCGCTCCTGGCGCAGATAGCCGACAAGTGCGGCGCGGTCGCCAAGGTAGCGGCGGCAATCGAGTTCGAGCGTGATCGCCCCCGAGTACGAGGAACGGCCTACCGCCGTGAGGAACGACGCGATCGGCAGGATGCCGTGGCCGAGGGGAGCGTGACTGTCGCGCCCTTGACCGCGGTTGTCAGAGACGTGGAGGTGGGCTGCATGGCCTCCGAGCTGGTCCCAAGCCGACACGATGTCCACGCCGGCAACACCAAAATGGCTCGTGTCGAGCACGAGATTGCTGAAGCCATCGAGGTGCTGGGGACGGGTGTAGCGGTGAAAGCGGACCGGGCGGCCGAAGACGGGCACGGGAAAGAGGTTTTCCACCCCGATACGGGTACCGAGGGCGTCGGCTTCTTCGCCTGCCTCTTCGGCCAACCAGTCGTGGGAACGAGCCTGCCAGCGGTAGGGCGGGTGGACGATGAGGAGGTCGGCCCCGACCTCAGTCGCGAGCTCGAGCGACCTGCGGCTCTTCTCGATGAAGTTCGTCCCCAGCACGCGCCGGGTGAGCAGCAGGAATGGGCCGTGGACAACGGGGACGGGCATGCCTTCGCGTCGGGCAGCGGCCTCCACCCGTGTGGTCTGCTGGGTAGCCGGATCCTGGGTGACCATGAGCTCGACGCCGTCGTAACCGGCCTCCGCGATCACGCCCATCGCCCAATCCAGCGGGCGAGCGAAGAGTGGACCCGTCGACGCCAGGAACCGGAGCTCACCCATGCATGCAGCTTATCGGTACGGCTTGCGGGAGGGTGGGGATAAGCGCATCCGGCTGCTTCGCTCTCCAGGATCGGCTTCAATGAGCAAGAGATGACGAGCGCACCACGTGAGGAACAGCTTTGGAGGAGGTCGCTGTCTACGCTGCGGCCGCCGTCGTCGCGGCGCTCTTCAGCGTCACACTCGTGCGTCGCTACTTCCTGCGGGGTCGTACGAATCGGGCGCTGCTCTACTGGGCGACCGCGCTGGCGATGTTCTGTCTCGCGGCGATCGGGCTGGCGTACGGCGCGGTGGCGGGGTGGTCGAGCGGGCCGTTCCGCTTCTACTACGTGTTCGGGGGCGTCCTCACGGTCCCGTGGCTCGCCCTCGGCACGGTCGAGACGATGGCTCGCGACCCGGCGACGCTACGGGTTCTCGGCATCACGAGCCTCGGGGTAGCCGCCCTCCTCGCCGCGCCGCTCGTCTTCGCCGCTGGAAACCCCCTCCTGTACATACCAGGCATCGCTCTCGCGCTGATTTGGGGACTGCTGCTGCTCACCACCATCGGTGACGCCGTCGAGGCCGCCTCGCTCGCACTCATCGTGACCTTCACCGTTGTGTCCGTGTTCGCGGTGGCGTCAGCCGGTCTCGAGCAGCCGATCGTCGCGACCTCGCTGCCGGAGGGAAGCGAGGTGTTCCCAGCAGGCGTCCGCGGCCTCGCCCTCGGTGCCAACGCGCTCGGCACGTTTCTCGTGATCGTCGGCGCAGCTGTGACGGCCTTTCGCCTACGCGGTCAGCGCATGCCTCACCTCGTCGTCGGCAACCTCCTCATCGCGCTCGGCGTGCTCGTAGCAGCGGCCGGGGGCCTGTTCGCACGCTTCGGGGACACCGCGAGCCACTCGATAGCCTTCGCGGTCGGCGTAGCGATCATGTACGCGGGCTTCTCGCGCACGATCCGCCCGCTCACGCCTCCAGGGGTCGCCGAAGTTGCGGACCGCCGCTCCAAACCCGCAGAGTGACGCCGACAGGGTGTACCCGAGCGATGAGAGACAGGGTGACAGCCGACGCGGCGGTCTGGGCTCGGCGTTGAGCCTCGGTTTTCTCCGCCGGCGTCACCCTGTCCTCGTGGAGGTCTACACCCGGGTCGGCTGCGGGCTGTGCGAGCACGCTGAGCGGCTCGTCGCCGAAGAGGCCCGGAGCGCAGAGATCCGGTACGTCGACATTGACGCTGACCCCGAGCTTCAGCGTCGCTACCACGTGCGCGTGCCGGTGGTGGCGGTGAACGGACATGAGATCGCCGAGGCCCACCTCGAGCCGGGATGCGTCCGCCGGGCCGTGCGGCGGGCGCGGCGCCGGCGGTCCCGGTCAGGAGCCGAACCCCCGAGGGACGATCGGACCCGGACCTCCGGGAGCGCAACGAAGGAGGGCATGTGACTCAGCGGCGCATACCCGAGGCCACCGTGGCACGACTGCCGCTGTACCTGCGGGCCCTCGTCGAGCTCGCGGAGCGGGGAACGCACAAGATCTCCAGCCGTGACCTGGCTCAGGCGGCAGGGGTGAACTCCGCCCAGCTGCGCAAGGACCTGTCGTTTCTCGGCTCCCACGGTACCCGCGGCGTCGGATACGCCGTGGAGGAACTGCTCGAGCACATCTCGCACGTGCTCGGCCTGACTCGCGACTGGAAGGTTGTCCTCGTCGGCGTGGGAAACCTCGGGCGCGCGCTCGCAAGCTACGGAGGCTTCGCGGAACGAGGTTTTCGGCTCGCGGCGCTCGTCGACGCCGATCCGAACACGGTCGGCTCGGAGGTGGCGGGCCACGCCGTCGAGCCGCTCGAAGACCTACCCGAGATCGTCCGACGCGAGGACGTCACGATCGCCGTGGTCGCCGTGCCCCCGGAAGCGGCCCAAGAGGTCGTCGACCGCCTCGTGGAGGCCGGCGTCACCGCGATACTCAACTTCGCC
>JALYGD010000015.1 GCA_030777265.1 Actinomycetota bacterium
TCTCCTTCAACACCTTCTTCAGCCGCTCTTCGAAGTCCCCGCGATAACGGGAGCCAGCGACGAGCGCGCCGAGGTCCAACGTGTAGAGGTGCTTGTCTCGCAGCGTCTCGGGAACGTCACCGGAGACGATGCGCTGGGCCAGGCCTTCCACAATGGCGGTCTTGCCGACACCCGGCTCGCCGATCAGGACCGGGTTGTTCTTCGTTCGGCGCGACAGCACCTGCATGACGCGCTCGATCTCGCGCTCCCGGCCGATCACGGGGTCGAGTTTGCCCTCGCGCGCAGACTGGGTGAGGTTGCGTCCGAACTGGTCGAGGATCGTCGAGCCTTGTGTGGAGCCGCCCCCCGAGCTCTCGCCGGCGCCCGCACCCGCCCCTGCCTTCTCGCCGCTCGCATAGCCGGAGAGGAGCTGGATGACTTGTTGCCGGACGCGGTTGAGGTCGGCACCGAGCTTCTGCAAGACTTGGGCGGCCACGCCCTCGCCCTCGCGGATGAGGCCGAGGAGGATGTGCTCGGTCCCGATGTAGTTGTGCCCGAGCTGCAGCGCCTCACGCAGACTCAGCTCGAGAACCTTCTTCGCCCTCGGCGTGAAGGGGATGTGACCCGACGGGGCGGTCTGACCGCGGCCGATGATCTCCTGCACCTGCTCGCGCACGGCCTGCAAGGAGATGTTCATCGACTCCAGGGCCTTGGCAGCCACTCCCTCTCCCTCATGAATGAGGCCGAGGAGGATGTGCTCGGTCCCGATGTAGTTGTGGTTGAGCATCCTCGCCTCTTCCTGGGCGAGGACCACCACCCGTCGGGCCCGATCGGTGAACCTCTCGAACATCAGCCTGAACTCCCACGTCGTCGGGGCGGTGCCGTCCCCAGAGCTAGGCCCTGCGGGACGGGAGTCCCCGGACGGATCTTATCCCCTGCCGACCGGCTCCCGCCGTCGCTGAGACGGCCACGGTTTCCAGCGAGGAACGACGGCGAAGCGCCGTCACCGCATTTCGATGACAAACCGGCGGGAACTGCCGTCCCCTCGCCGGCACCCTTTGCAACGCGACCGGCTGAGAGGATGTTCCTCTGAGAGGGTACCCACTGGCCGCGGCCGCACCACCTAACTTGAGCGATCGTCTCTGCCGGCTCGCCTCGGCGGGTAGTTGGCTCGCCAGTCGGGACTGCTGGCCTCCCAGCCGACACCATCCGTCGTCCTTCTTTCCCCCCAGTCTCTTGTCGGCCAAGCGACCGCGGAAGTTGACAGCCGACCTGCCCTTCGGCCCACCGCCCACGCAGGCGTGCAGAGGCCGGCTGCGGCAGCGCCTCAGGTCCTAGCGCCTGGCCGGCCATGCGCCCCCCTTCGCGCCGTGCACTCGCTTCTTATTTCGAGGGTAGGAGCCTGCGTGACGTGGTCCAACCGGCCGTGAGGTCCTCGTCCAGGGCATGATCGATATCGCTTCGCTATCTCAGCGACACGCATGGATGGCATCGCGTCACCATCTCGCCGCCGGCCAACACACGGACCCGAAAGGAGCGGGACCGCTCAGGTTTGTTCTGTGAGCGGCGCTCCGCAGGAGCGACGCGAGAGGAGCCGTCTTAGGTCTCCTACGACGGCGACGGCGGCGATTCCGGTCGCATAGTGGGGAAGAGGATGGCGTCGCGGATGCTGGGGACGTCTGCGAGCAGCATGACGAGGCGATCGACACCGATCCCCAAGCCGCCGGTGGGGGGCAGTCCGAGCTCGAGGGCTGTGAGATAGGTCTCGTCAATGAGCATCGCATCCTCGTCGCCGGCCGCCCTGGCTGCCGCCTGCGCCTCGAAGCGGGCGCGCTGGTCGTCGGGATCCGTCAACTCGCTGAACGCGTTCGCAAGTTCCCGGCCGACCGCGACGAGTTCGAAGCGCTCGACGACGTGGGGCTTCGATCGGTGGCGTCGGGCAAGCGGGGAGGTCTCGAGTGGGTGGTCGACGACGAAGGTGGGTTCCCACAGCTGCGGTTCGACGAGCCTCTCGTACAACTCTGAGACGAGTTTGCCGCTACCCCACGCGGGTTCGAAAGCGACGCCGCTCGTCATGCAGAGTTGGCGCAGCTCAGCCACCGGTGTGTCGTAGTCGAGGTCGGCGCGTCCGGTGGCCGCACGCACGAGTCCGAGCATGTCGCGGCGAGGCCAGGATCCTGCAAGGGACACCCGGCGGCCCTGATAGGCAAGCTCGAGCGTGCCGACCGCATCCTTCGCGGCTGCTTGGACGAGCGCCGCGGTCAGGTCCATCATGTCGTGGTAGTCCGCGTAGGCCTGGTAGGCCTCGAGCATGGTGAACTCGGGATTGTGGCGGGGGCTCATGCCCTCGTTACGAAAGCTCCGGTTCAGCTCGTAGAGACGCGGGAAGCCGGCCACGATGAGCCGCTTGAGGTAGAGCTCGGGCGCGATGCGCAGGTAGAGGTCGAGGTTGAGCGCATTGTGGTGGGTTACGAACGGTCGAGCGGCGGCCCCGCCCGGAGTCGGGTGAAGCATCGGCGTCTCGACCTCGAGGAACCCTTTGGCATCGAGCTTGCGGCGCAGCGCCGAGACGACGCTTGAGCGGATAAGGAAGGCGTCACGAGTCTCGGGGTTCGTGATCAGGTCGAGCTCACGCCGGCGATAGCGCTGCTCGACGTCACGCAGTCCGTGGTACTTCTCGGGGAGCGGCTGCAGCGACTTGGCGAGGAGCGTGATGCGCGAGGCTCGCACCGAGAGCTCGCCCCGCCGCGTCGTGATGACTTCGCCCTCGGCGCCAACCCAGTCGCCAAGATCCAATTCGTCGAAGAACGCCAACCCGTCCTCGCCCAGCGTCGCCAATTCACAGAAGAGCTGGAGGTCCACACTGGCCTCCCGCACGACGGCGAAGTGCAGCTTGCCGTGGCCGCGCTTCGTCGTGAGCCTGCCGGCTACCGTCACGCTTTCGCCGGTCTGGCTGCCAGGGGGCAGGTGGCTCCAAGCGTCGCGAACCTCAGCCAGGGCATGCGTGGGAACGAAGCGCACCGGGTAGGGATCCTCGCCGCGTTCCCGCATCCGTGCCAGCTTGTCACGCCGGGCGGCGACGAGCTCAGCGAAGCGTGGCGACTCCTCCGTTTCCGCCACCCGCTCCTCGTCACCACGCGGCTCCTCGGAAGGGCGCTCGAGACTTGGCCCGCCCGGCCGGGCCCCTTCGGGGCCTGCCCGCGCCTCTGGTGACCTTGCCGGAGCGCCCTCGCTCACGTGGCCACTCCCGTCGCCGTCGTAGGAGACCTAAGACGGCGACTCTCGCGTCGCACCTGCCGAGCGCCGCTCACGTGTTTCTCTCCCAGATGATGCGCAATCCCTTGAGGGTCAGCCACGGGTCGTGGTGATCGATGGTCGTGCAGGCCTGCAGCACAGCGAAGGCGAGTCCTCCGGTCGCGATGGTCGTGACCCCCCGGCCGAGGGACTCACGCATGCGCGTGACGATCGAGTCGACCTGCCCCGCGAAGCCGAATACGATGCCCGATTGCAAAGCGGTGACCGTTGACGTTCCGATGACACCCTTCGGAGCGATGATCTCGACCTTCGGCAGCCGAGCAGCGCGGGAGACGAGCGCGTCGGTCGAGCTCTGTATGCCCGGCGCGATCGCCCCACCGAGGAACTCACCGCCCCGGCCGACAGCATCGAACGAGGTGGCGGTGCCGAAGTCGACCACGATCGCTGGCCCTCCATAGAACGCGTGGGCGGCAACGGCGTTCACGATGCGGTCGGCGCCGACCTCCCGCGGATTGTCCATCCGGATCGCGATGCCGGTGCGCGTGCCTGGCTCGACGATGACCGGCTCGAAGCGGCAGTGGTGGCGCACCATCTCTCGCAGCGTCTCGGTAAAGCTGGGCACAACGCTCGAAATGACGACACCGCGGATGTGATGTGGGAACGACAGACCGCCAAACCCGAGCAGCCCGGAGAACAGCAGCGCGACTTCATCCGATGTCCGGCCCGCATGGGTCGAGATCCGCCAGCGCTCGACGAGCTGTGCGTCGTCGAACACGCCGAGCACGGTCTCGGAGTTACCGACGTCGACGGCGAGGAGCACGGTCAGCCCGCCGACTCGTGGGGAAGGTCGGACGCCTCGTCGCCGCTCGCTGTCTCCTCGTTGTCCAGGACGAGCTCGACGTCGTCACCGTGCGCGTCGGACAGCGGCACCTCGCGGAATTCCTCGACGAGTACGACCGGGTCGTCCGCGGGGTCGGGCTCGGGCGCCAGAAGCACCAGCGCGTCCTCGCGGGGCGGGAGCTCCGGAGCGAGCGGCGCTGTGTTTCCCCCCCCGGCGGCGGCGACGTTTGGCCCTGCCCCCCGTGTGGCAGGCTCCGAGAAGGCAGACGTCATCGAGGCCACGTCGAGCTCGAGAGCGACATCGAACCAGGCGGCGGAGTGCGTGAGGGCACCGACCGCGACCCGGTCGGCGCCGGCCTCGGCATAGGCATGGACGTTGGCGAGCGTGATTCCTCCGGAGGCCTCGACTGCAGCCCTACCAGCCGTGGCGGCGACGGCTCGGCGGACGTCCTCGGCAGGCAGATTGTCCAGGAGCAGCTCTGCGGCCCCGGCCGCGAGAGCCTCGTCGACCTCTCGGAGGCTTGTGACCTCCACCTGTACGGGCCGCTCGCCCGCGCGGGCCAGGGCGCTGCGAGTTGCCGCACCGACCCCCCCAGCGGCAACGACATGGCTGTCCTTCACCAGCAGGGCGTCGTGGAGGCCGAGCCGGTGGCTCCTTCCTGCACCAGCCACGACCGCCGCTTTCTCGAGTAGGCGTAGCCCGGGCATGGTCTTTCGGGTGTCGCGGACGACACAGCCGGTGCCCGCCACCGCGTCAACGAAAGCCCGGGTGGTCGTGGCAATGCCCGACAGGTGACCCAGGAGGTTCAACGCGGTGCGCTCGCCAGCCAAGATCGGTCGCAGTGGCCCTTGTACCCGGGCGATCACTTCCCCCGTCCGGACCCGGTCGCCGTCCGAGACCTCGGCACGCACCTCTATGCGGTCATCGACCTGAGAGAAGGTCTCATGGACCGTGGCGAGCCCCGCGACGACTCCAGCAGCCCGTGCGACGACGTTCGCCGCCCCATACGTCCCGGCCGGGACGCATGCCTGTGAGGTCAGGTCGCCGTCCACCCCTAGATCCTCGGCGAGCCCCCGCGCCACAGAACGACGACAAGCACGGGCGACCAGTTCCGGGTCGAGGTGCGGGCCGGCGCCGGAGGCGCGGGCGGGTGGGTCTGGTGCGGGCCCAGGTCCAGGCGGGGCGGCGTCTGCGCCCGTGGTCCCAGCCGGGCCGGCGCTTGGCGCCACGGTTTGCGGCGCCGACCGCATTGAGATCCCGCCGGATGAAGCTTCCTCCCGGTCCGTCGCGTCAGGCGACCGGTCGTGCCGTTCCCTACGCCATCGCACCGGCGACCTCGCTGCCAACCCGTGTGACTCGGTTCTGCTCGTCGACGAACACGACGACGGGCCGGTGCCGCCGAACCTCCTCCTCCTCCAACTCTGCATAGCTGATGATTATCACCTTGTCCCCAGGATGGACGAGACGGGCTGCAGCACCGTTCAACGTGAACGTGCCCGAGTCGCGCTGGCCTTCGATGACGTACGTCTCCAACCGTGCCCCGTTCGAGATGTTGACGACCTGAACCTTCTCGTAGGCCAGGAGATCAGCCTGTTCCATGAGTTCGGCGTCCACTGTGACGGAGCCGACGTAATGAAGGTTTGCTTCCGTCACCGTCGCTCGGTGGATCTTCGACTTCATCATCGTGCGCCGCATAGCTTCTCCGTGTCGTTCCGGCCCCGGGGCAGCCCGGAGCGACGGTTCCAACCGGCCGGCTGCGTCCGCGCGTTCAGCTCGTCGCCTCGAGGAGAAGCCGCTCGTCCTCGAGGTCCCCCACCACCACGTTGTCGATGAGCCGGGTCTGTCCGATCCGGACGGCGACGGCCACGAGCAGCAGGCAGCGTTCCCTTGCAGGCTCCGGTCCTCGTTGCGGCGCCGGAGGAGACGCGGACGGCTCCCGTTGGGGCGCAGCGGAGCCACGAGCGCCACCGGGACCGCTGGAGACCTCCCCGCGACCCTCGTCGGGGGGTGCTAACGTGTCGGGGTCGGCGACCTCGACGTAGTCGACGCGGGCACGTGGCTCAATGCGGATGGTAGCGAGCGCTGCTCTACGCAGCACGTCGGGTTCGGGCGCCTGTTCCGCCGCTCGGGCGGTGCGGGCTGCGCACACTGCCGCAGCCAGTGCCCGCGACAGACAGCGCGCGGCGCGACGGTCCTCTCCGGTGAGGTAGACGTTCCGGCTGCTCATGGCGAGTCCGTCCGTTTCCCGGACAGTGGGGACATCGATGATCTCCGCGGGCAGGTCCAGGTCGGCGACCATGCGGCGGATGATCTGGAGCTGTTGGTAGTCCTTGCGCCCGAAGAAGGCCGCGTCGGGTCTGACCTGGTTCAGCAGCTTGCTGACAACGACACAGACGCCGTCGAAGTGGCCGGGCCGGGCGGTTCCCTCCAGGCGCCTGCTGAGCTCGGCGACCGAGACCGTCGTCAGAGCCGGCTGCGGGTACATCTCGGAGACACTTGGCGTGTAGACGAGGTCGGGCGCAGTCGCCCCGAGTCCTGAGAGCGCCGCCTCGTCGCCCGAGAGGTCGCGCGGGTAGGTCTCGTAGTCCTCGTGCGGCGCGAACTGCATCGGATTGACGAAGATCGACACGACCACGAAGCCGGGCCCGTCGGACGCGACGTGCTCGTGCGCGCGCCGTACCAGGGCGAGGTGGCCCCCGTGGAGCGCACCCATCGTCGGTACGAGAGCCACGCGTTTGCCCTCGGCCCGGGCTCCCGCAACCGTGGTGCGCAGCTCGCCCACGGTCTCGACCCGTATCACGAGTTCCTCGTCTTCGCCGTGTCAGCCGCGGGCCAAGTCCCAGTAGGCGGACTGCACCGCCTTCACGCGATCCACCGCCTGCTCCTGCTCGAGGCGCAACTCGACCGTGACCTTCTTCAGCGTCCGCCCGCCGACAACAGGGTCGAGCACCTCGGTGCGCACGTCGGCTATGCCCTCGATGACAGCGAGGGTGCAGAACGGCGTGTAGCCGGCCGAGTAGCCGCCCTCCTGCACCGCGACGAGACGCCCGCCACAGACCTCGCTGGCGAGCTCACGCACTCTGCGGGCCATGTCCCGGAAGCCTTGGCTGGTGACAGCCATGCGCCCAAGCGGGTCGACGATACTCGCGTCCTGCCCGGCGGAGAGGAGGATGAGCTCCGGATGGAACTGGCGGACGATCGGCACGACGATCTGGTTGAGCGCCTGCTCGTAACCCCTGTCACCGGTGCCCGACGGAAGAGGGACGTTGACCGTCGTTCCCTCGGCGCTGGGCCCTCCCACCTCCTCGGCCGTGCCCGACCCGACCGGGAACCAGTTCTCCTGGTGCAGAGAGACGAACAGCACTTCAGGTTCGTTCCAAAACGTCTCCTGCGTGCCGTTGCCGTGATGGACGTCCCAGTCGATGATGGCGACACGGCTCACGTGGCGTTCACGGCGGGCGTGACGAGCCGCGATCGCGACATTGTTGAAGATGCAGTAGCCCATCGCGCTCGTCGCGGTGGCGTGGTGGCCGGGTGGTCGGACGAGGCCGAAGGCATGGCGGACGATGCCGTCGAGCACCGCGTCCGTGAGCGCGACGGCGGTGCCCGCAGCAAGCAGTGCGGCATCCCAGGAGCCGCGGGCTACCGGGATGCGGCCCGGCAACAGTCCACCGCCCCCCTCGATGATGCGTCGCACTTCGGCGATGTAGCCCGGGCTGTGACACAGGACGAGGTGCCTTTCGGAGGCGGGACGGGCAGGCAACTCGATCAGGTCGCTGAGAAGGCCGGAATTCGCGACGAGCTGGGCGGTCCGGCGGATGATGCGCAGGCTCGAGGGGTGCGGTTCGGGGTCGAGCATCTGTCCCGTGGGGAGACGGATCTCGTCGACGCCGGTGTCGTGCAGCAGGAAGCGAGGGTCATAGGCGTAGGCGGTGCGGTCCACCACTACCCCTCCCCAGCCGGGTCGGCACGCGAGGCGGTGGGTCGTGACCAGGGCAAGGGCCTGCCGGGCGTGAGCGCGGCCTCGACGTTGTTCGCCCTCTCGGGAGCGAGGCTGGGGCGCACCTGACTGAGGATCGCCGTGCTCAGGGCCCGATATGCGACGGCGAGGGTAGGCACCTCCGCGTCCAGTTCGTCCAAGTGCCGCCGCAGGGTTCCGACGTCCGCACGAGCGACCGGTCCCGTTATCGCCCCTGCCCCATCCGTCAGGACGTTGTCGACGCTCTGATGACTGAGCGTGGCGAGAAAGATGGCGGGTTCGTCGATACGGGCGGCGACCAGAAGCCGACGGGCAACTGCCACGGCGGCACCGACCGCGTTCGACGCTATCACCAGGGCGGCGTGGTAGAGCGCTCGGCAGTCGTCGGCGACCTCGTAGGGCACCCCTCCGACCTGGTGGACGAGGGCTCGTGCCCAGCCGCGGTCACTGGGCGCAGTCGTGACTGCCCAGGGGGCGCCGAGGAGCACTTCGGGAGGGGCGTCGGCGGCGGGCACGGTCTGGGCAGGATGGCATGCGGCTATTCGCGCACCGGCGAGTTGAGCGGCGCGTAGCGGCGCGAGGCCCAGTGAGCCAGCCACGTGGACCACCCGCTGCCCGTCACCGACGGCGTCGGCCCGGGCTAGAGCGATGACAACCGACTCGACCACATCATCTGGGGTGGCGACGACGACGAGGTCGGCTTCGACCGTGGTGGAGGCGGGATCGGCGAAGCTTGCGGCAGCGGGGAAGCGGGCGCGGAAGCGGGCACGGGAGGCCTCGCCACCCCCGCCGGCCGCGACGATGTGGTGCCCGGCCCGGGCGAGCGCGGCCGCGAGCACGGTGCCCAGCCGACCCGGGCCGACAATGGCGACCCGGCCAAGGGGCAGCTCCTCGTGTCTCACGTGACCCCCACCGTCGCCGTCTCAGGAGACCTAAGACGGCTCCTCTCGCGTCGCTCCTGCGGAGCGCCGCTCACCGTTCGTGTCCCCCTTGTGAGGGCCCCAGGCGAGGCGGGCCACCGATTGGGCCCCCCGGCCGATGCGCCAGCGGCTCATCGCCTGTGCCGGGTCCCTCGACGAGGCGGACGTAGGGGTCCACCCCTGTGATCGGGGCCAGTCGGGCGAGATGACTCATGATCGTGGTGCCGTTGGGCAGACGCGCGCCGGGTGGCAGCACCTCGGCCAGTGGAACAAGCACGAAGGCCCGATCGGTGAGCCGGGGATGTGGGATGGTGAGGTCAACCTCGTCGAGGGTGAGGTCCTCGTAAAGGAGGATGTCGATGTCGAGAGTGCGAGGCCCCCAGCGTGGCTCCCGTTCACGGTCCCGACCGTGGTCGGCTTCGATGGCGTGAGCGACCTCGAGCAGTGCCCGTGGACGCAAGCTGGTGGTGACGCCAGCGACGAGGTTGAGGTAGGTCTCCTGCACGTCGTCGAACTCGACTCGGTCCTCCGTGACCGCCGCGGTTTCGTAGACAGTCGAGACGGTTTCGACCACAACCTTCTCGTGCTCGTGCAGGCCTCGGAGGGCGCCACGGAGGGTTGCGAGCCGATCGCCGACGTTGCTGCCCAGTCCGAGGAAGGCCGTTGCCGGACGGCGTCGGCGGAAGGGCTGCCAGAAAGGCCACCGGGTCATCGCCTATCCCTCGCGTTCGCTTTGCATCGTGACGCTGACGCCGGCTACGGGCACGCCGAGCAGTGCGTGCGGCTTGTCGATCGTCACCTCCGCGGCCTGGACCCGCGGGTGGGCGAGCACCACGTCGAGCAGCCGGCTGGCGACAGCCTCGAGCAGGTGGCAAGGGCCTGCAGTGGCGGCAGTGGCGACCTCACGGGCTAGCACACCGTAATCGATGGTGGCTGCGAGGTCGTCGTTTGCGGCCGCTTCCGAGAGGTCGGCCTCGAGCGTGACGTGGATCACGAACGGTTGGCCGCGTACACGCTCCTCCGGGTCGACCCCGTGATTTGCCCAGACCTCGATGCCATGGAGCGTGATCCGGCCCAACGTGCAGTCCCTGCTCGGGTAGCCGCCATCGTAGGCGCCAGGGCCCCGAATGCCCGCAGCGCTTTGCCTCCGCCGACGAGCGGGCTTCGAGCAGCCCGCGTCACGCCCCTCCGTGCGACGTGCCCGCGTCCGCGAGCGGGAGGCGTCCAGTCTCACGTTGGGACAGCGTCCGGGAACGCCGACATCCTCCTCCACGAACTCGACCGCACCTGGGTCGAGCGGGGGTACGAGCGACGCGACGGGATGGACGCCAAGCTGATCAGGTACGCCGACGACATCGTCATCGTCTCCTCGAAGCCGGTGGCGGAGCGCGCATCTGCCCTGCTCGCCAAGATCCTCGACGAGCTGGGGTTGAGCTTGTCCGACGAGAAGACCCGGGTGACCACCGCCGCGGAGGGCTTCGTGTTCCTGGCGTTCCGCTTCCAGCGGCGCCACTCGCACAAGCACGGGCGGGAAGTGACGTACTTCTCCCCGCCGCCCGAGGCGTGCCAGCGTGCCCGTCAGCGGGTGCGCAATCTGTTGCGTGTCGGCCAGGCGCAGGGACTGTCCCTGGCGCAGATGACCGAGCAGGTCAACTTACGCCAGACGCTGGCACGTCCTGGTCCACCGCCACGCCTGGAGCAGCACCTCGACCCACAAACCGGGGAGCTCACCATTACCCGCCAAGGCCGCACCTGCTGTGCCTCCCGCGGGCCGGTGTCAATGGAAACGCCACGCACCCCGACCTACTCCTCCGACCACCGAGCCGTCATGACCGCGCGCGCGACCCGGACCGCCCGTACGGTTTCGCGTACGTCGTGAACCCGCACGAGCGCTGCTCCCTGAGCGACAGCAAGCGTGGCGGTGGCGAGCGATCCTTCGAGGCGCTCGTGCTCGGGAAGCCCGCCGCCGACCCGGCCGAGAAAGCTCTTACGGGAGGTGCCCACGAGCACGGGACGACCCAGCGAGGTGAGCTCCCGCACACGGCGCAGCAGCAACAGGTTATGGTCGACCGTCTTGCCGAAACCGATGCCGGGGTCGACCACAACCCGGGCGGGGTCTATGCCTGCCGCGGCACATCGTTGCAGCCCCTCGCCGAGGAAGTCGAATACTTCGGCTACGACATCGGCGTAGACGGGGTCGCGTTGCATCGTCCGTGGGGTGCCCCGCATGTGCATGAGCACGTACGGCACGCTGAGCTCGGCGACCGTTGGAAGCAGCATCCCGTCGAGGGCGCCGCCAGAGACGTCGTTGACGATGGCGGCACCCGCCTCGACTGCGGCTCGGGCGACCGACGGCTTGCTCGTGTCGATCGAGACGATGAGCCCCTCAGCCGCGAGAGCCTCGACGACCGGCAGCACCCGGCGTAACTCCTCGTCCTCGGACACGGGCTGCGCGCCAGGGCGAGTGGATTCTCCGCCCACGTCGACGAGGTCGGCCCCGGCGGCGGCCAGCGCCCGTCCGTGACCGATCGCGAGCTGGGGATGACGCTTTCGGTCGTAGTGGTGACCGCCGTCCGAGAACGAGTCGGGGGTGACATTGAGGATTCCCATCACAATCGGCCGCCGGTGGCAGTCGAGCGTGCCGGCGGACGTGACGAGCTCGGGCGCTGGACCATGCCATGCAGCGGCGGCTGACTCCAGCGCGTCGGCGAGGGCCTCCGCGCAGCCAAGCCCGAGCACAGCGGCGACCCCATCGATGAGCCGCGTGGGGGTCGACGTCGTCGTCAACCTTCCGTCTTCGACGGTGGCCGGGGTGCCAGCTCCGACCAAAGAGTCAGCGACCCTGTGAGGGCTCGACATCCCGCTGATCGTGACCTTCACCGGCCCACCCTCAGCGACGAGGGAGGCGTCAATGACGCGGACCAGCGGAGGCTTGCCGACCATGTTTATGGCGCGCTCACGCCGCAGCGTTACGGCCGCGGCGAATGGCTGGGATCGGGAGCACGCCGACCTGGGTCACGCGATGCGGGGTGATCCGATGAGGGCCATGGCCTCAGCGCGGGTCCGGGGGTCGTCGCGGAATGTGCCACGGACCGCGCTTGTCACCGTCTGTGACCCCGGCTTACGCACGCCCCGCATCTCCATGCAGTAGTGGCGTGCCTCTGCGACCACGAGGACCCCGCGTGGGTCGAGCATCTCGACCAGTGTGTCTGCGATGTCGGTGGTCAGGCGCTCCTGGAGGTTTGGGCGCTTCGCTACGACGTCGACAAGGCGGGCGAGCTTCGACAGGCCGGTGATCTGCCCGCGGGTGTTGGGGATGTAGGCGACATGAGCACGTCCCACGAACGGCAGCAGATGGTGTTCACAGACAGAATGCAGCGGGATGTCCCGGACCATCACCATCTCGTCGTGGCCCTCCTCGAACAACACCGTCAGTACGTCTCGCGGGTCGACGAGCAGCCCGGCGAAGATCTCGTCGTATTCGCGTGCCACCCTTTCCGGGGTCTCGCGCAGCCCTTCGCGGTCGGGGTCCTCACCGATGCCCTCGAGGATGAGACGCACCCCACGCTTGATCTTGTCGTGGTCGAACAGGACGGTGGGGCTCAGTCCGGTGATGTGATGCACGCGCGCCGACGAGTGCTCGTCCTCCAGGATGGGTTCATGCTCGCTCATCTGTTACCCCTTCCCACCGCACCCGGGCTGCGAGCTCGAACTGGGTAGCGCACGGGACGACGCCGGATCGACCGCACCGTTCAGGTTGCTCCCGGCTCGCTCGTGCACAGAAGGCGGGGACGCTTCGCGGCGCGCCTTCTCATGCAGCGCTAGACGCTACTGCTGCCCGTCGCGAGCGCTCTATTCCTCGGCAGCACGAGGGTCCCGCGAGCGCGATGCCGGGGAGCGACGCGAGCGCGCGCTCGTGCCCGAACCCTTGCGAGACCTCGTGCCCTGACCGTTGCCATGACCGTTCGTGGTGGGGTCGAGCCGACGCAGGGCCTTCAGCACGGTGGCAGAACTCTTGCCAGCAGGAGCGGTGACCGCCCGACTCGGACGCACCTTGATCGGGGCGAAGAGCTCTTCGATCTCGACGCGGTCGACCGTCTCGATCTCGAGCAGACGCCTGGCGACCGCTTGGAGCACCGCAGCGTTCTCGACCAGGATCTCGAGGGCCTCGTCGTGCGCCTCGTCGATGAGACGTCGCACCTCCTCATCGATCTCGTAAGCCACCTCGTGCGAGTAGTCCTGATTGGTACCGAGATCCCGGCCGAGGAAGGGTTGGTGGTCTTTCTGGCCGAGCACCACAGGACCGAGGCGCTCGCTCATGCCGTACTGCGTCACCATCTCGCGGGCGGTGGCGGTGGCGCGTTGGATGTCGTCCCCCGCGCCGGTCGTGACGTCACCGACCTTCAGCTCCTCAGCGACCCGGCCCCCGAGCATGACCGCCAGCCGGTCGATGAGCTCACCGCGCGCGACGAGGTACTTGTCCTCGGTCGGCAGCTGCATGGTGAACCCGAGCGCCCGCCCACGCGGGATGATCGAGATCTTGTGGACAGGGTCGGCGTTCGGCAGCGCATGCCCCACGATGGCATGGCCCGCCTCGTGGTAGGCGACCGTCCGCTTCTCCTTCTCCGACATGAGCCGGGTGCGGCGCTCCGGACCGGCAACCACCCGCTCGATGGCCTCCTCCATCTCGGCCATGGCAATTTCTTTCTTGCCGAAGCGCGCCGAGAGCAGGGCGGCCTCGTTCACGAGGTTGGCTAGGTCGGCCCCGGTGAAGCCGGGCGTCTGGCGGGCGACCACGTCGATGTCGACGTCCTCGCGGAGCGGCTTGCCGCGCGTGTGCACCTTCAGGATGGCCTTGCGTCCGACAAGATCGGGACGGTCGACGACGATCTGACGGTCGAAGCGCCCGGGGCGCAGCAGGGCGGGGTCAAGGATGTCGGGGCGGTTGGTCGCCGCAATCAGGATGACCCCGGCGCGCATGTCGAAGCCGTCCATCTCGACGAGCAGTTGGTTCAGCGTCTGCTCACGCTCGTCGTGGCCGCCCCCGAGGCCGGCACCGCGGTGGCGTCCGACCGCATCGATCTCGTCCACGAAGATGATTGCGGGAGCATTCGACTTCGCCTGTTCGAACAGGTCCCGCACCCGCGACGCTCCGACCCCGACGAACATCTCGACGAAGTCCGACCCGGAGATGGAGAAGAAGGGAACGCCGGCCTCGCCTGCGACGGCGCGCGCCAGCAACGTCTTACCGGTCCCCGGCGGCCCGTAGAGCAGCACGCCCTTCGGGATCTTCGCCCCCATCGCCTGGAACTTCTGCGGGCTTTCGAGGAACTCCTTGATCTCGCGCAGCTCCTCCACCGCCTCGTCGGCCCCGGCGACGTCAGCGAAGGTGACCTTCGGCTGGTCTTTCGAGACCATCTTCGCCTTGGCCTTGCCGAACGACATCACCCGACTGCCGCCGCCCTGCATCTGCTGCATGAGAAAGATGAACAGCAGGAAGATGAGCACGAAGGGCAGCACCTCGAGGACGAGCCTCACGAGGATCGAGCTCTGCTCCGAGTCGACTTCGACCCGCTCGATGTTGTTGCGCTCGATGATCTCGGCGATCTGGTCGGCTTGGATCGCCTCGTCGTAGGTCGTGCGATACGCCACCGCGGTCTCTTCGGGAGCGCCCGGTTCGCGCAGCTCGCCTCGCAGCATGTAGGACTGCGACATGATCTCCACGCTGACGACGCGTCCCTCGTTCGCCACCCGCTCCCACTCGGAGAAGGACAGGACGCGCGGCGCCGCGGCGCGGTTGACCAGGCTGACGGTCGCGTAGAGCGCGAAGAGCAGCACGAGGATCCACACGAAGGGTCCACGGAAGATGCGTTGCAGGTTCACGTGCTCCTCACCGCCTCCGGCCGGCCGCCCACCTGATGGCTGGACGTGCCCGTCTCCGCCTTGGAGGGTGGTGCTGTAC
>JALYGD010000016.1 GCA_030777265.1 Actinomycetota bacterium
CGTCTGCTGGCCGAGGCAACGAGGCTGCGCTGGGCACGAGACCACTTGCCGGTACCCGCTGTCGTCGACTCCGGGACGGAGGCGGATGTCGACTGCCTCCGTCGACGCGCTACCGGGACGGGACGCCACCACTCCCCAACTGAAGGCGCGGCCCGAATGGCTGGTTCCGCTCCTCGCTCGAGGCCTCCGGCGGTTCCACGAGGCGCCGGTCGACGCCTGCCCGTTCCGACTGACGGTGGAAGTCGCGCTCGACGCCGTGCGTCAGCGAGTGGCGGATGGACAAGCCGATCAGGCCGACCTGCACGCGGAGTTCCGGCATCTCTCCCTGGACGACGCCGTGGCGACGCTCGAGGGGTGGGCTCCGCATGAGAACGACCTGGTCGTGTGCCACGGGGATTACTGCTTCCCCAACGTCCTCATAGAGGATGGCGCCGTCACGGGTTACGTCGACGTCGGGGAGCTCGCCGTCGCTGACCCTTGGCTCGACCTGGCGGTCGCTTCGTGGAGCACAACATGGAACGTCGGCCCGGGATGGGAGAAGCTCTTCCTGGACGCCTATGGCGTCGAGGAAGATCCGCGCCGGATGAGCTTCTATCGGCTGCTGTACGACCTCATCTCCTGACGTACGGCCCCGCATGGGGGCGAGGCGCGCCTTCTCAGGGCGTCGGATGTCATGGGATGCCGCCGGCTTGGCAAAGGGTTGCTCGCTGGGTTGACCTTCCCCATGGGTGAGGCCGCATCATCGGTGTCGTGGACGGGATGATGACGATCGGCGAGTTCTCGCACCGCTGTGGACTGTCGCCGAAGGTGCTGCGGAGCTACGCGGAGGCTGGCGTGCTGGTCCCAGCGGCGGTGGACGACGCGTCCGGATACCGCTACTACGAGAGCACGCAACTGGAGCAGGCGAACACCGTGCGCCTGCTACGACGAGCAGGGGTCGGCCTGGCGGACATCGGCCGGTTCCTCGGCGCTCCCTCGGCCGAGGCAATCGACGGGTGGGAGCGTTCGCTGACGGCGGAGGCTCTGAGCCGTCATGAGGCGCTGGCAGAGGTCCGCCGCCGTCTCGGGCTCCGCCCGGTACGAGGGACGGGGGCGACGGTGGTCGAGGTACGCCCCGTACGCGACCGCGGTGAGCTGGGGAGCGTCGTCGAGCTGCTCGCTCGCCAGGTTCCTTCCCTCGACGCCACCGACTGGCGGTTCGACCACCTCGATGCTCGGTTCCCGGCCGACCAACCGCTCATGGTGGTGGCCACCGCCGACGGGGACGCCGTGGGGGGCGCGTTGGCGTTCCGCCACCACGACGGTGCCGTGACCCTGCGCATCATCGCCGTCGTGGAGGCACTCCGCCACCGGGGGGTCGGTCGGCGCCTCGTCGAGCGGGTCGAGGCGGAGGCCCACCTGCTCGGGGCTCACACCGTCGCGTTGGGCACCGACGAGGCGGTCGGCTTCTGGTACCAGCTTGGCTACATACCTAGCCTGTTGTTGCAGTGGGTCTACGAGCCGGAGCTCTACGAAGCGGAGTCGGAAGCAGTTCTGACAGGACCGCTGTCCGGCCTTCGGTGCCGGCGCTCATCGTTCAACGACGTTCCGCAGCTCTTCGTCGAGCTCGACGAGCCCCGCCTCGACCTGCGCCGCACCGTCGGTGAGGCGGTGGCGGGTTGCCACATCGGATTCATGATGTCCAAGGATCTCCCTGTTCAAGGAGCCGCAGCCTGAGCTGCCTAGCAAGCCGACCGCTTCGTCTCGGAACATGCGACTTCACAGCGGAGCCGCATGCTTCCCCCCGATGCATCTCCACGTCGCCCGGCTTCGCCATCGTGCCCGCGCCAGATCGTGCGGCGCTTCGGATCTCACACCAAGACGCCTACCGTGTGTGTGAGCGACCCTCCGCAGTCGCCATCTTGCGGCCCTGTGGCCGTAACAGCGCTCTGCGCGAGAGCGTCGCCGCCGCGGAGACCGGAAGTGCGTGGTAGTAGAGGTTACTCCTGCCCGCTGGTTCGCAAGTCGCAGAGGTCGAGGCCCATGAACTGCATGGGGACGTCATGGGTGGCGTAGGGCTCGGCGGAGCGGAAGCCGAGGCGCTCGTACAGACGGACGGCTTCCGTCCGCGCCACCATCACTTCAAGCAGCACGCGGTGGTACCCGAGCTGGCGGGCAAGACTGATCAGTTCCCCTACTAGGGAAGTAGCGATCCCTCGCCGTCGAAACGGCGCACGCACGTAGATGCGGTCGAGTCGAGCGGATTCCGCGTCGTGGCGCACGAGCAGTCCTTGCGCGAGGAGCTCATCTGCTGTCGTGACCAGGAGAACGTCACCGTCTGGCGGAACAGCCGGAGACGGGTAGTCGGAGACAGCAGCCGCTAGGACGGGAGGCAGCTCATCCGGTACGTGGCCGAGCCACCGCCAAGCATCGGGTAGCCGCATGTACTCCTCAGCCAGGCGTGCACCGGCGGGTCGGAGCTCCGGTGAGCGGCTGAGTCGGCGCGTTCGCACCTGGACATCCTCGCGGATTTCGAGCCCCACGGCGTCCTCGACCGCGGGCGGCGTTCACTGTCGGGCTAACCACCGCAGCCGGCCCGCGGATCGGCTCGATGTGTGTGATCTGCGCATGGCTAGGGTCAGCATCACGATGCCCGACGAGCTCTACCGCCAAGCGAAGAGCGCTGGGCTGAACATCTCCCAGCTGGCACAGGGTGCGGTGACGGCTGAACTGACCCGCCTCGCCAAGGTCGCCGAGCTGGATGCGTACCTGGCTCAGCTTGACGCCGAGCTGGGCCCGACGACCGAATCAGAGCGTTCGGAGGCCAGCGCGTGGGCGGAAGGTCTTCTCGGACCTGGCCAGGGCCGCCGGTCAGCGTGACGCTGGTGCTCGATTCCGGGGACTCACCATGAGGCGAATGGCCGGCGCTCGTGCCGTCGGTCGTCCTCACTGAGGCACTCACGGGCGACCGCCGCCGCGACTTCCATCAGAACCGCCTCTTGCGTACCTGCGACATCCGTTCCATCGACGAATGGCTGTCTCGCAAGGGCGCAGCGTTGCGGACCGCCGTTGGTGCGACCCGCCCACCGTCCGCTATCGACACCGTCGTGGTTGCTCTCGCGGACGACCTGAGCGGAGCGACGATCCTGACCAGCGACCTTGGGGACATGCGCGCGCTCGCAAGCCATACCCTCAACGAGGTGCGGATCGGAGGCGGCTGAGATCGCGCGTATGCCAGGACGGCTCCCGGTGGGCCGAAGGGGTGTCGGCTGGCCGGGCCAGGCGGACGCCTAGCCTTCGTAGAGCACCTCTCCCCGGCGCAAGCGCGAGGCTGTGCGCACCACCTGCGGCAACTCGCGCCGGGTGGGGGTGTGAGCGGCGAGGAAGCGGGCGCAGCCGGCGAGGATGAGCGCTCCCTCCTCGGAGCCCGGTGGCCAGGCGTGGTGCTGGCGTACCGCCGCTTCGTAGGTCTGGTACCAGTGGAAGCCGGCGTCTTCGGCCAGCAGGGCGCGGCCGAGCGCGGCAACGAGGCGGTTGGCCTCGCCGCCGGCGCGGAGGTAGCCATAGGCGAGCGCCCCGGCCTCGTCGATCCGTCCCTGCTCGTCCCAGCACCGCGCCAGTTCGTCGAGGTCGCCGCTCTCTGCCGCCGGGGCCCGGGCGGCGGGCACGTTGAGGAACCGGTCGAGGTACACCTTCAGGGCTCCGTGGAGGACGCCGCGGAGCAGCTCTGTCGTGGGGGCTCGCACCAGGGCCTGGTGCAGGGCGTTAGCGGCGGTGAAGGCGTGGTGGACGACGTCCCAGTCGCCGTGGTCGTTCTGGACGTGGAACCGGGTGATGCGAAGGGCCGCTGCGTAGGCCACGGCCCGGCCCAGCTGCTCGGGACTGGCCCCGGCGGCGATCGCCGCGGTGATGGCCGCGACCACGACCTCGGGGTCGTCGCCCAGGATCGTCCAGGCCAGAGGGGCCACGTCGTCCCACGACCCTCGCCGTGCCCTGCCCGCGGCTACGAGGGCGTCGAGGTCGTCCACGGCAGCGTCGATGAGGGCCACCAGGTCGTGGGGGTGGCGCCAGCTGGCGAGCTCCTCGGCCCGTCCCGCCCGGGCCGTGCCCACCACCAGGGTGGGCAGGACCTGGCCCGCCCGCTCTTCGCCCAGCACCTCCAGCGCTTCGAAGGCCTTGTTGGTGAAGTCCAGGGTGTGGCCGCCGTCGAGGAAGACGTGGTCGGTGGCGGCTGCGGTCGTCATGGCCGCCAGCCGGCGGGTCGGGGCGCCGGCCTCGACGGCGGTGAGCAGCACCCGCTCGGCCCCGGCGGCGGAGCGCGACTCGATGAAGCGGCGGTACCAGGCCTCCAGGCGCTCGACGCTCACGCCCACCGAACCCATCGGCGTCAAGGGGAAGCGGGGAGGCCGTCCGCGCGTGTCCCGGGAGACGAACGACAAGCCGTGGACCAACGCCAGCGACCGGTCGTCCGGATCCAGGTAGGGCAACACGTTGGCCATGGCGATCAGCACCGTGAGGCCCGCACCCCACCCGGCCTCTCGGTAGGTGGTACCGAAGTCGACGCCGATCCCCACGATCTCCTCTGCGGAAACCCCGTCGTCAACGAGCCCGAGGGTAGCCTTGGCAGTGACCAGGGTCAGCCCCGCTTCCAGGCCCTCAATCAGGCGCTGGCGGTGGTGCGTGCCACCGGGGTCGTCTTGGTCCACCACCACCGTGACCTCGCCGTCCGTCAACTCGACGGGATAGGCGCGCACGTCGTCGGAGAAGGGGGTGAAGGTGCTGCCCGAAGACAGCTCGAAGCGGGCGTGGTG
>JALYGD010000017.1 GCA_030777265.1 Actinomycetota bacterium
CTGTCGGTGGTCGACGCCACGAGCCTCGACCGCAAGGCGCGGAAGCCCTATCTCGGGCTCGCTCGCAAGTACGGCGTCCCGCCGGTTGCGATCGTCCTCGACCTGCCGTTCGAGGTCTGCCTGGAGCGCGACCGGCAACGTAGCGATCGCACCCTCGGCGAGGAGGTGCTTCGTCGCCAGCGGGGGGACCTCGAGCGAGGTTTGAGGCAGCTCGACGGCGAGGGGTACCTCGCGGTGCACATCCTCAGTGACCGCGAAGAGGTCCAGCGTGCCGAGATCGTGCGCGAGCCGTTCGTGGCATCTTGCCCGATCGGCGCCGCTCCCACCGGTACCTGATCGCCCCCGGGGCCCGGGAGTGTCCCGCTGCTCGAGGGGCCGGACGCCTGGTATCGTGACAAAGCTTCCTGGCCAAACGTCCCCTCGTATCGGAATCTCCGGGGGGGAGGACGCGTTCTCCTACACGTCGCGCCAAATGCGCGAGCGGCGTGGCCTTTGATGCTTCACGACCAGACGTCGGCGATCGTCGAGTTGTGGGGAGGGCTGTTCGGTTCGGGCCGCGACGCAGGGGAGCGACGCGCCTGAGCGAGAAGGATGCGAAGCCGTCCCGGACGAGTTTGACTTGCGCTGAACAGGTCGAGGCCACGGCCAGACCCTCGGGCTCCCCTTCCATCGTCCCGTTCATCCGACCACGACCCAGATTCAGGGAGGCCATATGACGAAAGCCGATCTCGCGATCATGGAACCCGCCGTGTCAGAGCTGTTCGAGGACGCCGCCGGCCGCGGCTACCTTCTCACGTCCGAACTGGATGACGAACCCGAGCTGACGCATGGTGGGGAGTGGGGTGTCGACCTGGTCACGGTGGCACGCCACCACGGGATCGAGGTCGTGGACGATGTAGGAGTCGAGGACGAGGCAGCCGGTGAAGCCGCGATGACGGTGTCGGACGACCCGGTCCGTGCCTACCTCGACGCTGCGGGACGGTATCCACTGCTGACCGCGGAGGAAGAGGCGGACCTCGCGAAGCGCTACCAGGCCGGGCTCGCTGCACAGCGCATCCTGGGCGAAAGAGTGGCGCGAGGGGCGGCACGCCGGGCGCGTCTGCAGTCGATCCGACGCGACGGCGAGCGTGCCAGGGAACGCCTGATCCGACACAACCTGCGTCTGGTCGTTCCGCAGGCTAAGAAGTGGCTCGGCCGGGACATCGATCTCATCGAGCTCATTCAGGAGGGGAACCTCGGCCTGATTCGCGCCGTCGAGAAGTTCGACCACACGAAGGGCTACAAGTTCTCCACCTACGCGGTGTGGTGGATCCGCCAGGCGCTGCAGCGCGGCGTCTCGAGCAAGGCGCGCACCATCCGAGTCCCCACCCATATCTGGGAGACTGCGGCGAAGCTGCGCCGTGCGGAGGCGGACCTGCGGCAGCGGCTGGGCCACGATCCCACGGACGAGGAGATCGCCTTGGCCCTCAACCTCTCCGTCGAGCGCGTCCAGGAGGTGCGCGAGGCGCTGCGCCATGCCGGCTCCCTCGATCAGCGCATAGGGGAGGATGGCGGCGCCACCCTCGGGGACCTTCTGCCTGACGCGGAGGCCACTGACCCCCTCGCCTCGGTGTCCGAGACCGACGCCCGTGCCCGAGTCGAGGGCGTGTTGCGGGATCTCGACGAGCGGGAACGCGCCATCGTGGATCTGCGCTTCGGTTTCACCGACGGTCAGCCGCACACACTGGCCGAGATCGGCGAGCGCTTCGGCATGAGCCGCGAGCGCATCCGCCAGCTCGAGAAGCAGGCGTTGGCCAAGCTTCGTCACCCGTCGACGGGAGAGGACCTCGCGAGCCTGCTCGAGGCACTGGCCGCCTGATAGCGGCCAGTGCTTCGAAGGTCCTCGAAGCTCGCCTAGCGCCTGCCACGACCTCCCCGCATGCCGTCGTGCGAGCAGGGGTTCGTCCACAGGGCAGCGCGTGTCGAGTCCGGTGGCAGTGGCCGGGTCGTGCCAACCTCCGAGAGTTCTTCGAGGAGGTCGGCGTCATCGTGATGACCTGGGATGGCAGCGACGATTTCTTGCGCCGTGAGGCGCAACGGGACCACGGGCGAGGGCGGCTGCCTCGGGCGATCATGATCGCCTTCCAAAGCGGCGAAGCGCGCCTGCTCGCCTTCTGCCGGCATCTCCGCACCGGCGAGCCGGATCTCGGAATGGCCCTGTTCGAGCTCGCCCAGTGCGCTCAGCTCACCAACCCAGATGGCCTGCTGTGGGCGATGGCGGCGACGCTGCGCCCCCTGACGGTCGAGCCCCTTGTCGGTCGTGCGACCGGCCGCCGTACGCTGGTCGTCCAGACGGCTACCCGGAGTGGGCCCCCGGGCAGAATCCGGGTGCAGGAAGCCGCTCGTCTGCTGCCCTACGGCCTCGACGATGACGGCACTCTGCTCTGGGAGGAGCCGGTGAGACTCCCGGAGGGAGGCCCGACCCCTCTGAGGCGAACGTTGCGGGCGGCGTTGCTTGCGGGCCCCCCTCGGCCAGATCTGGACGTCGGTGAAGTTGCCGCGATGCTCGTCCGGTGGGGGCACCTCATCGCCGTGGCACCAGACGTGATCGACGGCCGCGCGTCGCGCTCCTATTCAGCATGGGACGATGACCTGATCGTCTGAGCCGCTGGAGCACTACGTCGTCCGGCCCGGCTCCTCTCGCGTCGCTCCTGCGGAGCGCGCTCACTGCCCGATTCCGTCGCCGTCTTAGGGGACCTAAGACGGCTCCTCTCGCGTCGCTCCTGCGGAGCGCGCTCACTGCCCGATTCGCGCTCAGCGCCCCGTCGCCTCCAAGGACCTCTCCACTGCGGCGTCGCCTTCCAGTCGCCGTCCCCTGAAGCGGTAGACGTTGAAGGGATGCCGGATCACCGGCTGTGCGACGTTGCGCACGGGGATCCCTGCCGGCGTCATACCTCTCTCGACACCGTGGTGAGCGTGACCGTGGAACACGATGTCAGCCCCTGAGCGATCGATCGCCTCGGCCAGGAGATAACTGCCGAGGAAGGGATAGATCTCGAGCCGCTCTCCCACGAGCGTCTCGGGAATGGGCGAGTAGTGGAGCAACGCTATCCGGACGTCGGCGTCGAGCTCCCCGAGCGCCCGCTCCAGCCCCGCTGCCAACCGCCGGGTACGCGCAACGAACGCTTTCATCTCGCGCTCACCGAAGTCCGCGCAGCTCGCACCCGGAAACCCGCCTCCGAACCCGATGGTTCCCGCGACGCCAACTCGGACGCCGTCTGCCACGACGACCGTCCGCGTCCCTTCGAGGACCACAACGCCGGCGTCCTCGAGCATGGCCGTGAACTCCTCTTCCTGGTCAGACTCGTAGTCGTGGTTGCCGAGCACCGCCACGATCGGCACCGGCGCTGTGGAGAGCTCGTGGGCGAGGGCCTCAGCCTCCTCGAGGCGGCCACGCCGGCTGAGGTCACCCGCGAGCACGAGCAGGTCCGCGTCTTCGCCCAGCCGCTGAAGGTGTGGCGACAACGTTCCCGCCAAGTCCTTCCCGAAGTGCAGGTCGCCGACTGCGGCAACCCGGATCACGACATCTCCTCGATGCCGACGCGGTCGCTCAGACTGCGTATTGTCGTCCGGTTGTCAACCCGGCGGCCGGGCACGAGCTCCGAGACGACCGCGGTAAGCGCCTCCTGCCGCTCGGGGGTGGCGACCTCGCCCGTGATGAGAATCGTGTTCTCGTACTCCGCCACGTCAACGTCGACGTCGCACACCCGGTGATCGTTGCGCAAGCGGTCGCGGAGCGACTGCGCACCATGGGCCTCGGGATCCGTTTGCGTGATCATGGCCGCTGCCTCTGTGCTCGGACGCGACGCACCTTCCGCATAGATGCTGTGGAAGAGGCGCTCGACGACGGAGTCGGGTACGGCGATGTCCTCCGCCTGTGCGTAGGCGAGCAGGCTCAGCAGACCACGCACGGCGCGCCGTGAGCGGAACAGCAGGTAGTCCCAGTCGATCTCCGAAGTGGCCAGCAGCGCCAGAGCGTCAAACCAGTGGTAGCCGGCGTGCTCGGCAAAGGCCGAGACCTTGATGACGATGAGATCCTCCGGCGGAAGGAGACGTACCCGCTCGCCCTTGAAAGCCGTCTCCACCGAGCGACGCAGCATCTCGTCGTCGAAGTAGGTGCCGTGGCTCCGGAAGATGAGATCAACGAGCACGCCGCTCTTCGTGGCCTTGAACAGCCACATCGGATTGGTTTCCTCGACGTCGAAACCGGCCTCCTCGAACGCTCCCAAGGCACGACGAGCGTCGTCGGGCCGCACGAAGATGTCGATGTCGTGGGTCCATCGCGGTCGGCCGAGCACGGCGATGGCGAGCCCGCCCATGAGGGCGTGCGGTATGGCCGCGCGCTCGAGGACGTCGAGCGCTTCCCGCAGGACGTCAAGGAACTGCTGCTCGGCACCGACGTCGGGTGCGACGAGGCGCAGAACATCGCTTGCTGTGGTCTCGTCGTCTGCCATGGCCTCCCCTACGGCCGCGGTTCACGGACCGGTTATCCCTTGCGCTGGAGTGTCTGGGCTTCCCGGCGACGTCTCCCGGGCGCCGGGGTGTCCCGACCCGCGCACACAAGGTACGGGAAACCGGTGCCGCTGGGACCGCGCTACCGGCCGTTCAGACTCAAACCCGAAAGGGATAGGTCTCTGGTGGTTTGCCGGCCTCCCAACTCGCGACGCGGTCGAGCGGCTCGAGGGGGCTCGAAAGGTCGTGATGGATGACCGAGTCAAACTGGTCAGCGAGCCGGGCCTGAAAGTAGTGGCTGCTTCGCTCAGTCTCGGGGCGGTAGATGACGCCGATGGCCCGCTGCAGCCGTGGCTCGCGGAGGGCGCCTGCTGGGCCGTCTTCGCGCAGGTTGAGCCAGAAACGCTCGAGACCGACGTCGTGGAGCACCGCCTCGCAACTGTCGGGAAGCCCGGGACGGACACGCTTGCGTTCGGCCGGACCGCCCCAATCCGAGGCGGCGGTGACCTCGCCCGTGTAGGTCGTGAATCCGATGCTCACCACAGCGTCCCCGTGTCGCTCGCGAACAAGCTGCCCGAGGTTCAGCTCCCCGTGGCGCTGGCCCATTTCGGTAGCGCGGGCGTCCCCGAGGTGGGAGTTGTGAGCCCACACGATGACCTTCGGGGGGGTTCCCCGTTGGGACAGGTGATCGACGAGCGCGTCCAGCGTGTCGGCCATATGGGTGTCACGCAGGTTCCATGATTCCTCGCGCCCGCGGAACATCGAGCGGTAGTAGCGCTCGGCGTCGGCCACGAGGCTGGCATTCTGCTGCGCATTGAAGAACGCGTCCTCGGGCAGACGCCCGTCGCGGCCGGCGTAGTCGGCGGCCCGGCGCTGCAACTCGATCAGCTGCTCGACGACCTCGTCCTCGCAAGGTTCTGCCCGACCGGTTGCCGTCGCGTAGGCGTAGCGCTGAGCATCCACGGCCATGTGGTCGAAGCAGGCGTAACGGCGGCGGGCGCGGGCAGCCGCTTCCGGGTCGACCGCATCGAGGTAGTCGACAACCGCCTCCATGGAGGCGTAGAGGCTGTAGAGGTCAAGACCATAGAAGCCCGTGTGATGGGCGCGGTCGCCCACGCGCGCGTTGTGGCCGGCAAGCCAGGTCACGAACTCGGCCACGACCGTGTTGCGCCACATCCAGCGCGGAAAGCGCGTGAACCCACCCAAGGCTGCCTCGGCGTCCGGATCGTCAGATTCTCCCCGCACGTGGTGGTTGATGCGCGCCGCATCGGGCCAGTCGGCCTCGACGGCGACCGCGTTGAAGCCCTGCGCGTCGACGAGGCGGCGCGTGAGGTCGGCCCGCTGCGCGTAGAACTCGTGCGTGCCATGGGACGCCTCGCCGATGAGCACGAAACGGGACTCGCCAATGAGCTCGAGGAGCTCGCCTGGGGCGAGGTCGCCGTCGGGGACAGGCTTTGCAGAGCTGCGAAGCGTCTCCACGTGATTACCCACGGTATCCCCAGGTCCGGCTCGGTCCCCACGCTAAGGGAGCTCAACGGGGCCGGTCCCGAACGAACGACGTGCCCTACCCTCCGTCGCCATGGCCTCCTCTGTAATGGCGGATCGCCTGGCCGGCCTCGAACGCCCTACCAGCATGCGGGGAAGGCCCCTGCGCATACCGTTCGCTGGCCTGCTCTGCATCCTCGCGCTCATGGCAAGCTGCGCCCCGACGTTCCCCGGTCGCCGCTCACCCGCGCTGCCCGCGCCGGCCCCCGCGGCCTCCGTCCAGCACGAGGCCCGGCCCGTCGGTTGCGAGGGGACCGCCCCGCCTACCGCGGGGGTCATGACCCGACAGATCGACGTGGACGACAGGATGCGGACCTACCTCCTGGCAGTTCCCCGGTCCTACTCCGGCACCCGACCGGTTCCGCTCGTCTTGAACTTCCACGCCTACGGCTCGAACGCCCCGCAACAGGCGGCGTACAGTCGTCTCAACGAGCTCGGGTCCCGGCGCGGCTTTCTCGTCGTAACCCCCGAGGGCAGCGGATCACCGGCCCGCTGGACGCTGCCGGACACCGTCCCCGGGGTCGACGAGGTCGCTTTCGTCCGAGGGCTCCTGGACGAATTACGCGCGCTGTGGTGCATCGACGAGCAGCGCCTCTACGCCACCGGCATGTCAAACGGTGCCGCGTTCGCCGCTCTGCTCGCCTGTGAGCTCGACGGCCGCATCGCGGCTGTAGCAGCGGTCGCCGGAATCAACATCGTCGAGCCGTGCGAGTCGGGAGCCCCAGTATCGATCATCGCCTTCCACGGGACGGCCGACACGGTCGTGCCCTACGCCGGGGGGCGCATCTTCGGCAGTTTGGAGGTGCGGTCGGTTGGTGAAGCCGTAGCGGAGTGGGCCGAGCACAACCGCTGCGCCTCGGACGCTGACGAAGTCAGGGTCAGTGAGAACGTGCTGCGCCGCGCCTACGGGGGCTGCGCCGCCGGGACAGCGGTGCACCTCTACACCGTCGAAGGGGGCGGCCATACCTGGCCAGGCGCAGCCAACTTACCGCCGCTCGGTCCAGTCACGGACGAGATCGAGGCGTCACAGCAGGTGCTGGACTTTTTCGGCGAGCATCCGAGCCCATCGGCTCCATGACCCGGTCTACACGCCAGGCGAGCCGCCGGGCGATGCCAGCTCGAGCGTGCAGCTGGCCAGACCGCGCTTCTCCAGATAGCGCTGGTGGTAGTCCTCGGCCCGCCAGAAACGCGAGGCGGGCACGACGACGGTGACGATCCGACGGCGGTAGCGCCCCGACGCCTCGAGGGCAGCCTTCGAAGCCTCGCTGGCTGCGCGCTGCGCATCATCGTGGGTGAAGATCACCGACCGGTACTGGGTTCCGACGTCAGGACCCTGGCGGTTCAGAGTAGTGGGGTCGTGGCTCGACCAGAAGACGTCGAGCAGATCCTCGTAGGAGACCCGAGCGGGATCGTACTCCACTTGGACGACCTCCGCGTGGCCTGTGCGGTCGGTGCAGACGTCCGTGTAGGTGGGATGCTCGAGCGTCCCACCCATGTAGCCGACAGCAGTCCCGGTAACGCCTTCGAGTCGACGGAAGGCCGCTTCGACACCCCAGAAGCAGCCCGCCCCGAACGTCGCAATCTTCTTCACGTGGCCTCCTCCGTCGCCGTCTTAGGAGGCCTAAGACGGCTCCTCTCGCGTCGCTCCTGCGGAGCGCCGCTCACCTGTGGTCTCCGTGCTTGGCGTCGGAGAACTTCAACTCGTGGCAACAGGAAGCGGCAAGGATCCGTTCCCGGCCCTATGCCTTTCCGGCGACGAAGCCGACCAGGAGGCCGGCCACCACGAGCGGGACGCTCAGAGGCTTGAACCACATCAGCATGCCGCGGAGGGCCTCGTCCCACCCCTCGCCTCGACGGCTCCAGTATCGGACCCACGCCGTCGCTGCCCTTCCCACTCCGAACCCGACAGCTGCCGCCACGGCCGTGGCCATCCCGGCGGGCAGGAGAGCCACGCCCCCGGCAAGCACGTACGCGGACGAGGTGGTGACGTAGGTACGGAAGCCGAGCCCCAGCTCGAAACCGAACCGCAGAGCGCCGGTGAGAATGCTGTCTTCGAAGACCTCTCGAGGAACCTGCCGGCGAACCTGAGGGAACGGCAGCGGTTCGAGGCCCACCTCCCGCAGCATCCCCATGGCGACGAGGGTAAAGAAGGCGCCGTAACGGATGCCGCCGGGGAGTGGCGAGAGGAGGCCGTTGGCCACGAGCAGCATCGTCGCCGTGGTTGCCGCGCCACTAACCAGTCCGGCCGTCAACGCAGCAAGTGCCCGGGTCTGTCGCAACTGTGCTCGCCAGACCGGCGAGGCCAGCAACAAGCTGCCGTTGTGGTTTCAGACCGACCCGGACAGGCCGACGCCCACGACGACCCCGGAGAGCAGCACAGCAGGAATATCCTCACGCTGCAAGATCGCGACCACTGCCGCCGCAGCCACGACCCCCGCCAGCAGTCCCGGGTGTGTCAGGCCCCGCCTCGTCCACGTGGCCGCGCTCACAGGTGCTGGCTCAGTCCTCATAGCAGTCCGAGTCCAAGCAGTCGCAGTCGGCAACGTGGCGACAGACGGTCTTGATCCAGCCGCGCGCTGTGAGATATACGCCATCATGACACTGGTAGCTGATGCCACAAAGACAGCACCCGCACGCTCCGCCGTAGCGCCAGATCCAGCCGTCAGCCCAGCCGGCATAGCACTGATTCGCTCGAAGCCGGTACCGATCATTCCCGACCAGGCCATTCCAGTGCCAACCGTCGTCACTGCAGCAGTGCCCCCAGTCCATCCCGTCGCAAACGGCACTCGGACCGCAGCCCGGCTCGCAGTCGTGGGCACGGGCGTAGCCGGGGCAGGCGTTGTAGATGTCGTAGCCGTCGGCGAGAGCCTCTCTCGTGGGCCGGAAGACCCTCAAGGCTGACAAGCCGATGGTGGTGCCGCCCACCGTCATGGCTCTCAGGACGTCGCGGCGCGTCCAGCTCCGGCCCTGCCGACGGCGTTGGTCAGATCTGGCATCAGGTGGCCGCGTGCCGCGCAGAGGAACTATCGGGGTGCCAGCGCTCGCGGTCATCCGGCAAGCTCTTCCACCGCCAGTGCCGACGTCACCGCCTCTTCCAGCGCATCCGTCGAACCGACTGCACGGCCGGAGGCCTCGTTCCGCACCCGGTCGATCACGAGAAGATAGGGCGTGACGTGGATGCCGAGAGGGTCCGCCCAATGCCGGGCGTGTGACGACACGGCGACGCCATCCGTCAGTTCGAGCAGGCCTCGGCCGTCACCGAGCGCCGCCACCGAGAAGCTCGCGTCGCGGTCGACATGTTCCCGTACGAGTTCCACATAGCGGGGGAGGAGGCGGTGGCAGCTCGCACACGATTCGCCCACCACGAGAGCCACGGCGAATCGTCGTCCCTGCTCGCCCACCTGCCGCACTACTTCGTCAGGAGGAGTAATTGGGGCCGACGTGGTCCGGCGTCCGTGCCCCCGGCGATCAGAAAGCAGGCTTACCTGTCGGACGAGGTGCGACACGACGAAGGCGAGCAGGGCTATCGCGACCCATGCGACGAGGACCGCAGCTGTCGTGAAGCTCAAGTGACCACCTCCGTCGCCGTCTTAGGCGACCTAAGACGGCTCCTCTCGCGTCGCTCCTGCGGAGCTCCGCTCACGTGTTCCCTCCTACCTGTCATTCCCGTGCCACTGCAGAGGGCAGGCTCCACAGCAACAACGTGAACGTCGCGCCGGCGAGGGCACCCATCAGCAGCATCACCACCGGTGGCCCCTGGAGCGACGGCGAAAAAACCCGTATCTCGCCGATCGTGAATGCGATAGCGGCAGCAAGCGCCAAGGCGAACGTGCGCGCAACCGTTCCGCGGTTCGCAGGCCCGTCCTCGCTGGTGCACCCACACGGCGCATCCAGTCCTCGCGTATGTAGCGACCAGACATGCCAGGTGTAGACGACATAGGTCCCGAGAGCGGCAGCTGTCACGAGTCGAAGGCCAGCAGCCGCGACAGCCGCAGATGCAAGTCCGGTACCGCCCAGTGCCAGCTCATAGAGGCCGACCAGCTTCGCCCACGCGCTCGAAGATCGCGGCCCCATGCGGAATCGGAGGCGTAGAGCCGCGCTCAGGGCGGCCGCGTCACGCAGATGGCTGTGCCCAGCCACCAGGAGCGTTCCGAACGTCAGAACCGTGGCGGATATCCGCACGAACTCGAGCGACATGGGTTGGGAACTCCTGTCGGTTTACCAGGTCCATTCGAGCGAGAGGCCATCAAGAAGCTCGAGCGCCTCTGCGTCGGTGACGTCAGGTGACGGCAGCAGTACCCCAACCACGGTGTCGGTGACGAAGACGTAGTACGCATCTCCGGTGACGTGCTCGTCTTTGAACACCTCTCCGCCGTGGACGCGCGTTCCCTTCCACGCTGGAAGGTGTCTCGCGGTCTCGCGGCTCAGTTCCACGCATTCGATGGGTCCGATCCCGGGGATGTCCTTGGTCACCTCCGCAGGTCGTGCCACGGTCAGTCGCGACCCCCGTTTGGGACTGACCGTGGGTCCGAACTCGGTTTCATGCACATCGAGTTGTTGGAACAGCGTCAGAACGTCGTTGACGCTGCTGTGATAGGCGAAGGTCGACACGGAGTACCGGGACGCCTGCCAGGTGGCCACGACGACGTCAGCGGAAGACTTGTAGGTCGCATCGACGAGCCGACGTCCGGCCATGCGTAGCTGACCACCCGCGAAGTCGAACTCCTCGCTGTAGGACTTCATGCCGAAATTCTCGAGGAAGGCCTGTCCCAGTTCGACGTGTCCGGACGTGAACTCGCGCTGCGTTCCATCAAGGTTCACCACGAGGTTTGCGGTAGCAGCACCAGATGTGTCGGCGTAGTCGAATGCGAGAAGACCTCCGCTGAGGGCCCGATGCCAGTCACGACCCATCCGTCGCGCTCTCCCCAGCGGGCATTGCAAGCGGGCATTGCAGTTGCTGTCGTCTCGCGTTCAACGCGAGGCGGCGGATGTTAGCAGCGCGTCTTCGACTTACCCGTCATTTGACGCGGGCTTCCGACACCATAAGTCCGTGATTGCCAGCATGGGGAGCAGGAGCGCGTCTGCCTGTTTCAGTCGTTGATGGACCCGCTACTCACCCGTCTCGTAGTCCTCCAGGGCGAACCACCCGCCTCGCACCCAGGCTTTTCCCCGTCGCAGGAGCGCCTGCCCGAGATAGATGCCATCACCGATGCGCACGAGCTCGTCGACTATCTGTCGAACAGGCCAACTCGGGTTCTCCGGCAGGTCATAGTCGATCCGCAACACCTCGACATTCGCCAGGAGCTGGCTCGGAGCTGGTGTGGTGCGAAAGCGGAAGGCCGTGAACGTGCCCGGGCGGTCATTACTGACCCCCTCGTAGTTGGGGAAGAACAGTCGTATGACGCCCCGCGCCGAGTCGGCGAACCAGTTCCAACCCAAGGCGCGGTTGGCGTCGAAGATCTTGCCCTTCCAGGGCATCCATATGCGCGCGAGCGGTTGGAACAGCTGGTCGAAACCGCCGCCGAGAGTGGTGGTGAGGAACTGCCCCGACGTGCGCCCGTCGAGAGCCCCAGGAGCCTCGCCCGCGCAGAAGCATGCCTGCAGCCGAGCCGCCGCTGTGGCTCGGTTGGTGGTCAGCGCGGCGGCTGCTCCCCAACACACTTTCGTTGTGGCGAGGTCTAGCTTGGCTTCGTCGCCCTGTGATGCCGCTGGCTTCCTAGGGGAGTTGGGCACAGGCGGAGGTGTTCAAGACGGCTCGGTCGCGATGTCGACGATGCGCGGCTGCACGATACGCACGTAGTCGTCGACTGCCACCGCTACCGTTTCCGTGTGGGAGCCATCGCGGCAGATCATCCGGTCGCGTTCCCGCATGCTCCGCTCGAGCAGCACGGGCATGCCGTAGAGGTTGCCGAACGGAGGCTCTGCGCCGACCTCGCAGTCGGGGAAGGCCCCGGCGAACTCCGGCTCGGTCGCCAGCCGCACCCCGCCGCCGAGCACCGCCCGGGCCTTGGCGAGGTCGACGTTCACCGGTGCCGGCACCACCGCCATGACAAGGTCGCCGTTGAGCTTGAGGATCACGGCCTTTGCGAAGTCCCAGCCCGTGACGCCCTCGGCGTGCGCCACCTCGTGCGCGGGAATGGCCCATTCGTGCGTCTGTACCTCGTACGCGACATCATTGTCGTCGAGGTAGTCGTGCACCTTCGGAGCCGTCATGGTCGTCGACCTCCCGTCCGCGCTTCGCCTACAGAGTGCCCAGCGGACGACCACCCCCTCAACCGGCGGGGGGACCCGTCCTCATGACCGGCTCGCCGAGAGCGGCACACGCGATCTCGTTCTCCACGCGATGGTTCACGGGCAGCCAAAGCCGTTCCCCTGTCCGGTCATGAAGGCGCGGGTCGTCAGGCCGAACGCGACGAAGGCCGCCAACGCGATAGGGACGTAGTCGTAGTCCTCGCGTCGCAGGGCGTAGAGGCGTCCCACCACGAGTGCGATGAGCGGGAACAGCGAGCCGTAGACGTAGTGGAGCGTGTCCGTCGGCCGCTGACCGCCCAGGAACAGCAGGATCCCGAGGCCGATCTGCACCACGAGCACCGTCTCGCCGTAGTAGAGCAGGCCCCAGAACGGCTTCCCCAGCCCCCGACGTCTGAACAGCCGCCCCACGCCGCCGTAGACGGCGATGATGAGGAACGCCACCACGATGGACGCCCCGACATAGCAGTGGACCGCTGTCATAGGGGACGTCAGCGGCTGTTGCTGAGGTGGGATGCGGCGGCGTCGGCGAGGCGGAGGATCTCCATCGGCAGCGGGAAGATCAGGGTGGAGTTCCGCTCAGCCGAGACCTCGGCCATGGTTGCCAGCACCCGCAGCTGCATCGCGGCGGGGTGCATCTCGAGCGCGGCGGCGGCCTCGGCGAGCCGCTGGGCCGCCTCGAACTCGCCTTGGGCGTGGATCACCTTCGCGCGCCGCTCGCGCTCGGCCTCGGCCTGGCGGGCCATGGCACGACGCATGGTCTCGAACAGTTCGACGTCTTTGACCTCCACAAGCGTCACTTTCACACCCCAGGGGTTCGTCAGCCCGTCGATGACGCGCTGGAGCTCGGAGTTGATCTCGTCGCGGTTGGTGAGCAGGTCGTCGAGGTCCACCTGGCCGATGATGCTGCGCAAGGTCGTCTGGGCCACCTGCGAGGTGCCGAAGAGGTAGTTCTCGATCGCGATCACGGCTTTCACAGGGTCGACGACGTTGAAGTAGGTCACGGCGTTCACCCGCACGGTGACGTTGTCCTTCGTGATGATGTCCTGGGGCGGGATGTCCAAGGTCACGGTGCGCAAGCTGACGAGCTGCATGCGGTCGATGACCGGGATGAGGAAGAAGATGCCCGGCCCCTTCGCGCCCAGGATGCGCCCGAGCCGGAAGATCACGCCCCGCTCGTATTCCTGCACGATCTTGATGGCGC
>JALYGD010000018.1 GCA_030777265.1 Actinomycetota bacterium
AGTCGTCAGTGGCAAGAGCCTCCGCCTTGGATTCCCCTGCCTTCCCTGCTTCATCCTCAAGTCCCCTCACCGGATATCACGGTCATAGCTTCTGATCCGCCGAGAAGTAAAGGGACCATTTGTGGACGAAACGGGACCAGAAGCGGCTCACCGACCGCCATGCGCGCTGGTCATAGGTGGGGACCGTCGCGGGACCTGGCGAGTTTACGCACCGGCGGTCGTCGGTTCGAAGCGGCCGTGCCTACCAAACCCGCGCCGGAATCCGGCCTTCCCGGCAGACAACGAGGTACGGACGGTCGTGTCCTGGCCCATCCGGACCTACTCGAGCGCGGGGATGACATGGGAACGGTCGGCGTCATCTTCGACAGCAGCGAGGAGTTTCCTACGCATCTTCCGTCCCGACTAGCTCCCTTTCTTGCCGCTTCAACCCGTTCTCGTACATGCGGCGTTCCATCGCGTCCATATCCTCCTCGGGCGGGATGGCTGCATTGCGGCCTCCATCTCCTTGCGGTTCACCACCGGTCCCGCAGGCACGCCGAACCAGCCGAAGCCCTCCTGCTCCGGCCCGGGCTCTTGCTTGTCCCGCTCACGGTCGGTCACGACGGGTTCCTCCTCCGGTGCACACGAGGGGAGGAGTTGCGGCGACGTGGGGGGCGTCACGTGAGTCGTCGAGGTCGCCTGGCTCCCTGGTAGTTCGCGTGGCCATTGTTGCCTTCCGTCTCCGACGTACAGCTGCTCCGCCCCCGGCTCCCACTCGTCCGAAGGGCCTGACGACTCCCTTCAGCCGCACTGAGCGCGCACTGCGCCACCGTAGGCCGAACTACCCGTTTTCGGATCCGCTGGTATCTACCTGCGAGGCCCATCTGTCCCCCTCCCCCTCAGTCGAGGACCGGAGTACCTCACGCAGCCGCCCAGACTCGACTTCGTACACGAACCCGCGGACCCGTTCCTTGTACGGGATGAAAGGGTTGGCCTGGATCCGGGCGATCGACTGCCGCACATCCGCCTCGACCTCGCGGAAGGCTTCCAGGGCAAACGGAGGCCTGACACCAGTTTCGACTTCGATCTGTGCCTTCACGTCGTCGTCGCTGAACCGCAACATGCCGCAGTCGGTGTGATGAATGAGCATGATCTCGCGCGTCCCGAGCAAGCGCTGCGAAATGAGCAGAGACCGCACCGCGTCCTCGCTGACCACGCCTCCGGCATTCCGTATGACATGCGCCTCGCCGAGTCTCAAGCCCAGCAGCGCATAGACGTCGATGCGCGCGTCCATGCACGCCAACACGGCGACCTTCCCACGCGGCGTCACCTGCGGACTGCCTCCCTCAAAAGAAGCCGCAAAGGACTCGCTGTTTCGCACCAGTTCGTCAGTGACGCTGATGTGCCTCACTCATCTGTCTCCTCGTCGGCATCATCCTTCCAGGCGGCCCAGCAGCAGCCCTTCGGATCCCGTCCGCCTGGGCGTCGGCATTGCCCCATGGGGAGTCGGCAGCAGAACGTGCCGCCCGACGAAGGGCTCTACCTGACGAGTCGGATCGTCAGCGGATAGCGATAGGGCTCGCCGTTCGAGGCCCGGACGGCCGCGATGATGGTGAACACCAGCCAGATGACCGCGAGAGCCGCCAGCAGGAGGAAGCCGATGAGGACGAAGGCGAGCACCACCCCGACGATGAAGTAGAGCAGCACCGAGAGGTTGAAGTTCAGTGCTTCCCGAGCGTGCATCTCGACGAAGGGATGGTCCTCCCGCTTCACCAGCCACACCACGAGCGGGCCGAGGAACGCCAGGGCCACCCACGCTCCCAGGAACGCGCTCAGGTGCGCCGCCAGCGCCCAGTTACGGACCTCATTCGGCAGTCCCGACGGATGCGCCAAACCCTGAGGCGGCGGCGACGGCGGCCCCAAGTCGCCTCCGGGCCGACGAGGTGGGGGAGAATCGGTCATGGCCCCATCCTAGGACGTATTCGAGTCAAGACGGTGTCTGGCTCCCGCCGCCAGGGGCGGGCAGGCGGAGCGGAAGGAACACGCGAAAGGTGGTCTCCCCCGGACGCGAGTCGACCCGCAGGTCACCGCCATGGCGGCCGACGATGTCGTAGGAGACGTGGAGGCCCAGCCCTGTGCCTTGTCCGGGCGGCTTCGTCGTGAAGTACGGCTCGAAGATGCGAGGCAGCACCTGCCCCGGGATGCCGGGACCGGAGTCAGTGACCTCGACCACGACGCGACCGTCTTCGAGCCGGGTGCGCAGGGTCAGCGTGCCCTCGTCGCCCATGGCCTCGACCGCGTTCCCAACGAGATTTGTCCAGACCTGGTTCAGCTCGCTGCCGTAGGCCTCGATCCTGGGCAGGCCAGCGGCGTAGTCGCGCACCACCCGGATCCCGGCCTGCTCCGGCCGCAGAATGACGAGGGTGTCCTCGAGGCTCTCGTGGACGTCGACGTTCTGCACCGGCGCCTCGTCCTTGCGGGCGTAGCGCTTCACCGCGGCGACGAGCTCGGAGATGCGCTCGGCGCTGCGGCGGATCGACGTGCTCAGCTCGTCGGCCAGGGCGTCCAGCCCGAGCCAGCGGGCGAGGTCCGCCCTACCCTCCCCGCTTGTCGCATCCGTAAGCTCCGACAGGGCCGTGGCGTCCCACCCCCGGGCCACCATCGCCGGGGCGAGCTCCCATGGCTCGTCCACTCTCTGCTCGTTCAGCCACGCCGCGACCTCGTCCTCACGATCCGCGCGGGCGAGGGCGTCAGCTCGTGCGGGGGGCTTGGGGGGGGTCATCCCCCTGACGCTCTCGAGCCCGGTGAGGCGCGCGGCCAGCTCCCGCCACGCCACGAGCGTCTCGACCAGGCGCGAGGCGTCGCGACGCACGGCCGCGGCCGGGTTGTTCAGTTCGTGCATGAGACCGGCTGTCATCGTGCCGAGGGCCGCGAGCTTCTCGGCCTCGCGCAGGCGTGCCTCGTTGTGACGAGTGCGATTCCTCACGGTCTTCAGCATCGCGAGCACGAAGGGCGCATAGCCGAGCAGTTCCGTGAACCCGTCGCGGCCGATCTCGGCCACCATGCTGTCGACGACCGCGCTCGCCGACGCCGACCTCGGCCGGTCTTCGAGCAGCGCCATCTCGCCGAGCACGTCGCCGGGACCGAGCCGTCCCATGGGAAGCTCGCGGTCCTCCACGCGCCGGGTCACCTCGAACTCCCCCTCGACGACGACGTAGACCGCATCCGGGGGGCTGCCTTCCTCGAGCAGGCAGCCGTGCGCCGGAACGTCGAACACGTGCGCATGCGCGACGACCTGCCGCAGGACATCCTGGGGGACGCCCGCGAACTCGGGGCGTTGAGCAAGGAGATCGAAGACGTTCACGGGACCTCCGCCGTCGCTGTCTCAGGAGACGTGGGACAGCTCTCGAGTCGCTCCTGGAAAGCGCCGGTCACAGGTCGGCCAGGTGCTGGTGCACGAAGCGGACCGCCAGAGCCCCCTCGCCCGTGGCCGAGGCGATGCGCGGCGTCGCGCCATGGCGGACGTCACCGGCTACGAAGATGCCGGGGACGCTTGTCTCCATCGGAAAGGGGGGACGTTCGAGCGTCCAGCCCTTGGGAGACGGCCCGCAGTCGGTCCCGCTGAGAACGAAGCCACGCTCGTCGCACTGGACCAGCCCGCCCAGCCAATCGGTGCGGGGCGCCTGCCCGATGAACACGAACAGCGCCCCGGCGGGCAGCGTCTCCACCTTCCCCGTGCGGCGGTCGGCGGCATCGACGCTGGCAAGCCGTCCGTCCCCGGCAACCGACACAACCTCGCTGAAGGGCCGGAGCACGAAGTTGTCTGTCGCCTCCAGGATGTCTATGAGGTACTTCGACATGCTCTGGGTGAGGTCCGGGCCGCGGACCAGGATGGTGACCGTGCGCGCGAAGGCCGAGAGGAAGATCGCAGCCTGCCCGGCGGAGTTGCCGCCTCCCAGCACGAGCACGTCCTCGCCCTCGTGGGTCGCTGCCTCGAGACGCGAGGCGCCGTAGTAGACGCCCGCCCCGGTGAGCTCCTCCACCCCCGGGGCCACCAGCTTGCGGTACTGCACGCCGGTAGCGACGAGGAGCGCGTGGCAACTCACCCTCGAGTTGTCGCTGAGGGTGAGGTTGCGGTAGGGGTCGTTGCGTTCCATCGTGGCGGCCAGCAGGGGTACCAGCAGCTCGACTCCGAACCTCCTGGCCTGGGTGACCGCGCGGCGCGCGAGCTCGGCGCCGCTCAAACCCGAGGGGAAGCCGAGGTAGTTGTCGATCTTCGCGCTCGTCCCGGCCTGGCCGCCGGGGGCCTCGCCCTCCACCAGGAGGACCTTCAACCCCTCGGACGCCGCGTACACGGAGGCAGCCAGGCCAGCCGGACCGCCCCCGACCACCACGAAGTCGTAGAAGGGGCTCTCCTCGTGGCTGCGGAGCAGGCCGATGCGCTCGGCCAACTCGGCGGGGGTCGGTTGCAGCATGGGCGTGCCGTCGTCCAACAGGACCAGGGGGAGGCTGCGGGCGTCGCCATCGGCGAGGGCGAGCAGGCGACGTGCCTCCTCGTCGGTGTCGAGGTCGAGCGACTGGTAGGGCACCTGGTTGCGGGCGAGGAAGCGCTTGAGCTCGTGAGCGCGTCGCGACCAGCGGCTTGCTACCACCCGGATCCCCTCGAAGGGCGGGCGGTATCCCGCCCGCCAGTCGTCGAGGAGGTCGTCGAGGATGGGGTAGAGCCGCTCCTCGGGCGGGTCCCACGGCTTCATGATGTAGTAGTCGAGACGGGCGTTGTTGATGGCGCGGATCGCCGCTTCGGTGTCGGCGTAGGCGGTGAGCAGGGCCCGCTTCACGTCGGGGAAGAGCCCGATCGCCTCCTCGAGGAACTCCACGCCGGTCATCTCCGGCATGCGCTGGTCGACGAGCAGCAGCGCGACCGGATCGTTGCGCAAGATCAGCTCCTCGAGCAGCTCGAGGGCGTCCCGGCCCGACACCGCGGTGATGACACGATATTCCTTGCCGTACTGGGTGCGAAGGTCCCGTGCCACCGCCTGGAGTACCTC
>JALYGD010000019.1 GCA_030777265.1 Actinomycetota bacterium
TGGGGGCGCATGCCGCCGCAGCGCCCGGCTTCGGTGGATCTCCTGGTCCCTAGTCGCGCCGACGCCGCCGCTCTCACTCCCGGGGCGATCGCCGTAATGAGGATCTTGGTGTCCCGCCATTAGGCACGTAGGCTGCGGAGCAGGGGTTTCTTCGTGTACTCGACCGGGACTGACGCGATGGGTTCGTCGAGCTTGGCCTCGGTTCGGCGCCGCCCGACGACGCGGACGTAGCCGAGGTAGCGACCGCGATCGGCTGCCACGGCCTCGATCTCCACACGGTTGTCCGGGCAGGCCGTTCGCTGCCAGTCGAGCCAGACCTGCCAGCCGTCGGGCATGGTGTCGGCGAGATGTACGTCTAGGACGCCACTTCGCTCCCAGTGCCGACGCCACCACTCGTCGGAATGCAGGCAGCACATGCTCGGCTCCCACCACTGCCGTAGGTGCTCGGGAACCGGGCCGTCGATCTCCCGCGCCAGCCCGGCTCCGGCCATCCCGACCGGCCCGCCCGGCTTGACGAAGCGAGCGAGGTAGTTCGCGTACAGATCGTCGGTGCCGTAGTAGGCGAACGAGTCGATGCTCACGATGGCGTCGAAGAACGCGGGCGCGAACGGCAGTGTTCGGGCATCGGCGTGAATCGGAAACACGCCGTCATCGACGCCGGCGTCGCGGACCCGCTCGAGCCTCTCGCCGGCACTGAACCACAGGTCCGCGGCCCAGACCTGCACGCCGAACTCGCGGTGGAGGAAGATCGACGATGCCCCCCGCCCACACCCAAGGTCCAACACCCGCATGCCGGCCCGCAGCGGCATCGCCTCGGCCAGCCACTCCGTCAGCCAAAGCGAGTTCGCGCCACCGCTCACGCCGGCTAGTACCCACTCCGGGTGGTATGTCGACGAGCGCGGGAACCGCTCAGTGGCGAACCGGTTGTCCGAAGCCATCCGGCCTCTACCGACGTCCGCGGCGAGTGAGCCGGACGCCGAACTGAACGACGAAGTCGCCTTCGGCGACGGCCGTCACTGAACGCCAGCCACCACCCTTCCACTGCTCGCGGCTCACGGTGCGGAAGAACTCCCGCGTACCTTCCAGGCCGGGAGGTCGGCCCAGGCCAACGTGTGGTTGACCATGTCGGGCGTGCACAGCTCCTCGAGTTGGTCCAGCTCTTGCGTGTTGATCAGCGCGTCGAAACGCTCGACGACGCGCTTGTTGTCCTCGATGCTCACCGATCTCCCCGTTCTCCGGCTCCGACAATTCGTGAGAGTTCTACTCTCACAGTGAGAGTGGTACTGCGCTCCCACCTGGTTCGAAGGGCTGGCCGAAAGGGCGACGAGGCCTTCTACGGTGGCCGCTTTTCAACCCGCCGCGTTGTCGCTGTGCACCGTTGGCTGTTGGACAGCGTTCGGATTGGCCGTGTCATCTCCTCAGGGCGCACGTCCTACGGCGACGTTGGTCGCCAGCGGCAGTGACAGGCTGCCGCCGGGGAGCCTGTGGTCGGGCAGAGTGGCTGTCACCTCGCCGACGACCTTGGCAGCTCCTGCTGGCCCCGCGGCAGCAAACTCGGGCACGAGTGCTGCGAGCACCTCCAGGTACCGGAGCACGAAGTCCTCCACCGAGGGATAGTGGATCACCCGCTGGTGTTTGCTGACGCTGATGTTGTTGAAGCCGGCTTGCTGCAGTGCCGCAGCCAGCGCTTCGGGATCTGAAAAGCCGAACCCTCGCTCTCGCACGGCTGCCGCAGATTCGGGCCCGACGTGGGTTGCGAGGGCGTGCGCCAGCGCCCCGAACCCGGGGGCTTCTTGGATGGAGCTCCAAACTGACACGACGGCGCGCCCTTCGGGCCTGAGTACTCGTCGCATCTCCTGAAGGGCTCGCAGCCGGTCGGGGAGGAACTGAAGAACCTGCTGGCACAGCACGACGTCGAAGCTGGCGTCGGAGAAGGGAAGGTCATGGGCGTCACCCTCCTCCCACTCCACGGGCAGAGACCCCGAATAAGCACGTGCTACCGCCAGCATGTCGGGGCTGACGTCGACCCCCACCACCCTGCCGGATGATCCCAGCGAGGCCGTCGCCAGCCTGGCGACTATCCCGGTGCCGCAGCCGACGTCCAGCACCTGATCACCGGGCTGAAGCGCAGCGACCTGGAGGAGGTCGCGGGCGAACGGCTCAAGATAGATCGGGACGAGGTTGCGCTCGTAGAGTTCCCACACACTGGCGCCTACATCCCACTTCAGTGGTACAGGTTCAGGCTCCATCTCTGTCCCTTCTCATCACGTCAAACCAGTCGCCGCGCACTCGCCACGATGGAACCTCAGCCACGATGATCCTCCTCCCGCCCCGGTGCCACATCAGGGATGCAGCCGGTAGAAACGCCAGAACTCGTTTTGGATGGGGAGCACTTCCACCTCGGAGAAGCCGGCCGCATGCGCGTACTCGCGCACGGTCGGGGTGCGCATGATGGTCCCGGTACCGGTCGCGGGCGGCTCGGTCAGGGCACAAGGCAGGCAGTGCAAGGCGCTCCACCCCCACTGGAAGCGCTCGGCCTCGTCAACGTCGGTGGTGAACTCGTCCGCTACTCGCTCGTCTGCCAGGAGCAGCGTGCCTCCCTCGGCCCGCAGCGACCGCATGGCCTGAAGGGCGGCGACGGGATCGGTCATGTCATGGATAGTTTCGAAGGCACATACCAGGTCGAAGGCGCCGTCCACTTCGGGGTCGGCGGCGTCGTGTACCTCGAAGGTGGTGCGGTCGGCGACCCCTGACGCCTCAGCGTTGGCTCGAGCCTCGGCAATGGAAGCCTCATCGAGATCCAGCCCGACTACCGTGACCTTTGGGTATGCGCGGGCGATGGCGATGCTGGACCAGCCCGTCCCGCAGCCCACATCGAGCACGCGTGCCGGCGGGTCCGCTGTCAGACGCTGGACCAGGCCGGGCACGGCGGGGAACCCCTCCTGCGCCAGCAAGTCCAAAAACATGGGCCGGTTGATCTGGGCGATGAAGTGGCGTATGTCGGCGCCGTATCTACCGCTGCGCTCGTATGTGGCTCCGTCGATGGTCTCCTGGCAGTGGCGCGCGATCGGGTCGCGCGGGAACTGACACCACTCGAGCGGCAGCGATTTTTGGAAGACGGCGGCGGCTGACATCCGTCCGGCGACCGTCACTGTCCCTTGACTTGCTGCTCCCAAGGATGCCCAAGGGCGCAGGCTTTGCGAGAATCCCCGCTCCCCTATCCACTGTGAGGAGGCAACGCCAGTCCTCACCGCACCGGCTGCTTCACAAGGTGCTCCGAGCAGCCGCCTGACAGGACGGGTCTGCCAGCTCCGTCCCCAAAGCGGCTTGGCGCGATCCCCATATCAGCTAATGAGGGGCTGGAGTTCGGCGAGCAGATGACCCACCTGCCGATAGGGAGTTGTAGTCGCCGATGCAGTGGGGCACACCAGTAACCTTTGCCCCATCTCCGCACTGTGCTCTGCCTCGACTACCGCATCCGTTCCAGGAACTGGAAGCGTCCACACAGCGAACACGGCCATGGCCGGCCATCGTCGCTTACAGGCGGATCAATGGCGGCCGATATGACCTGATTCGGTCGCGATCCAACAACGCAGACACCTGCACTCCTCATTCTCAGTGATTCGTGCTGACGATCTACTCACCTTCATCGCCGCGTACTCGGAAGTACTCGGACAAGCTGGCGGAGGCTAATCCCCCTGCCGCCCACGGGAAATGCAATTCCCCGAGCTGCCGAGCCGTCCCCAGGCGAGCCAGTAGTTCGACGAGGCTGAGGGACCTGGCGGTGGGTCGGGAGTTAGCCTACGACGCGGCTCCCGAAGTCCCCGGCCCCGCAGCCAACTGGGGATCGGGCTCAGACTCCAGGCTCGCCCATCACCGCAGGGAACGCTACAAGCTCGACCCTGCTCACCCAAGCATCTCCGCAGGCCGGGGCACGGTTTGCCGCAGGGAAACGGAGGTTCCCTGCGGCGAATGCTGAAGTCTCCGTGATGAGATACCAGGGGCGGGGGAAGGCGGCGCTGCGCTTGCAGGTTTCGCAGTCGAGGAAGACATCGTCGAGCGAAGCCGGCTGCGCCACCGAGCGCCATCTGCTTGGGTTACAGCTCAGCGACGAGGTCGCGGTCGGTCTGGTCGAGTTGGGTGAGCAGCTGCTTGAGCCGCAGCTTGGCGTTTAGCGCCGGCGGTGATCGCGCCGGCGGGCCGGGGGTCACTCAGCGAGTCCGGGCGACGCGCTGGGTGGGATCGAGGCGGAAGTCGCCGTAGGGGTTGGCGTGTGACAAGGAGTGGCTAAGTCCTCCGAGGTCCTCGATCCAAGGGTGATGGTGTGGCGCGGTCGTCGAGGATCTGTTGGATCATCGGGGTTGGTGTAGAACGAGGCTGGCTTGGAGCAGGTGGAGGCAAGCATCGGCCCGCAGCTCGTCACCGACGGCGAGGTGCTGCTCAAGGGTCGCGCCACCCGGCCGCTGCACGACCGCTGAGACCAGGCGGTGGAGAGCCTGATCGCCGCGCTGGCGCTCGCCTTGTTGCACGCGGGTGCGTCGGCGCTGCGGTTCCTCGACCGGATTCCGCGCAGCCGCTGGTTGTCGGCAGCGGGTGGGATCGCGCTCGCGTACGTGTTCGTGCACCTGCTGCCCGAGCTCGCCGATATCCAGTCGGCGGTGGACGAGGCCGGCGTCCTGGCCGGCCTCGAACGGCACACGTACCTGGTGGCGCTGGCCGGGGTCGCCACCTTCTACGTGCTCGAGCAGCTCGCACGCCACTCGGGAGGGCACTCCGCCGAGGGAGCCGCGACTTCAGGCGGCTCCCCGGACGATCGTGCGGGCCGCGCGCGGCGCGAGATCGGCTGGATCCACCTTGCGTCCTACGGGCTGTACAACACGATCATCGGATACGTGCTGGTAGAGCGTCAGCATGTCGAGGACGCCTCGCTGTGGCCGTTCGCCTTCGCGATGGGGGTTCACTTCCTCGTCAACGACCACGGACTGCGCCAGCACCACGGGGCGCTGTACCACCGGGTCGGTCGGTGGCTTGTGTCTGCCGCCGTTCTCGGGGGCTGGGCGCTCGGACAGGTGGCGAGGCTTGACGAAGCCGCGCTCGGGCTGCCGCTGGCTTTCATCGCCGGCGGAGTCATTCTGAACGTGCTGAAGGAGGAACTACCCGAGGAGCGGCAGAGCCGGCTGCTGCCGTTCGTCGCCGCGGCCGTGGCCTACACGGCTGTCCTGCTCGCCGTGTGACTCTGACGCCAGATCTGAGCCGACCGCGCCTGCTCGGGTCGGCCACCGAAGCTGCGCCAACTCCTCCTCCGAGATACCTCCCGGCTCGCCCCCCGTCCACCGCCTCGCCACGCGGCATCCTCAACCCGTGGCACGCTGCCGCCGCGGCACGCCCGACCCAACGGGAGTTCGATCAACCTTTAAAGGTTGTTTGTCGCTGGAAGCTGCAAGGCGGGTTGTACGTGACCAAGATGGCGATGGATCGGAGCGAGGTTGACGGGGACCGAACGGTGCATTGAAGGTGGCCACCACTTTCGGATGGACGCCGAGCGGAAAACGAGGTGAGTCGAAGAGCGGGCGTGGTGCTCGGGGTCGTCCTTGCCATCCTGGCGGGGGCCCTGGTTGCCAACGCGGTGCTGACTTCCGTGGTTGAACGGCGCCTGTCGGCTCGCTTCAGCGAGGGCATCGGGAAGCCCGCCATAGTCGACCTGCAGGGCTGGCCGGCCGCTCTGCGGCTGCTGGTCGGGGGTGTGCCACGTGTGGAGGTTGCGAGCGACGGCGGGCCCGTGGGCGAGACACCGATTCGAACCCTTCAGGCGTCCCTGTTCGACGTCGACGTTGATGGCAGAACCCTGCTCGACGGCGGGCCCCCTATCCGCCTCACAGCGGCCCACGCCCACCTCGACGTAGGCTTCAGGGCAGATCGCGCCCCGCTCGGAGTGAGCAGCCTTGAGCTGAGCCTGCGCAACATCACCTCCAGACTAGGAAGAGGCGTCTCCGGCAACCTGCTGACATCGCGCGATGCGGAGATGATGGTAAGCGATATAGCCTTCCCCAACTCCCCCGCCCGCCTGTCGCGCCTGCACGCCACCTTCCCCGAACTGCGGCTCACGAAGCCGGCTCCTACAGCCGACACCGTGGTTGTCGAAAGCCCCGATGCTCGCTTCGAGGCCCTGCTGACCGAGGCGGCTGCCAACACGCTTTGGACTCTGCCTGGTCAGGTGAAGTTCCTGGAGGATGTTGCGCGGCTTACGGTGGGCCCTTTCAGCCTGGATGTGCAGCTGCGTGTTGCGGGCGACCGGGTGGTCCTCGAGCCTCAGGTTCCTCCACTCCTTCGGCCTGTGATCCGCGCTCTTCCCCCGGTCTCTTTCCGTCCCGACCTCCCCCTCGGAGCGGTGATCGAAGAGGTGCAACTACAGGCAGGAACAATGATTTTGCAAGGCTCCAGCCAGCAACTCCAGGTTCCTCTCCAGCCCCAACCCGCGAATGCGGCCTGACCTGCTTCGCCTCCCTGCGAGGCAAGCCCCGCGCCTGCGGCTCTCGCGAGGTCCAGGCGTGAGGCCGAGACCATCCTGCACTGGCAGGATGGTGCTTCGACCCTGAGGTGGAGTGAGGGAACGTGAAGCTTTACGCCGAACTGCCCCTGGCTCGTGTCCGCCAGATCGCTGCTGATCTTGCGGTGGCGGCCGGGCTGTTCCTGTCCGTCCGCCTTGGTCTGGGGCTGCGGCGGCTTGTGGAGAGACTGGCCGCTCCCGGACAGACGATCGAGAATGCGGGGCAGAGGGTGGCAGGGAGCCTGGGGCAGGCGGCTGAGGTCGTGGCCGAGGTCCCCTTTGCGGGTAATGCGCTGCGATCTCCCTTCGCGGCCGCGGCTGGCGCCGGTCAAACCCTCGCCGAAGCCGGGCAGGCCCAGCAGGATGCGGTCATCACGCTCGCACTCTGGCTTGGCGTGCTCGTGGCCGCCCCCGGTGTGCTCGCGATTCTCCTCTGGTATCTACCTCGTCGGGCCGCCTGGGTTCGCGAGGCAAGCGCCGCGGCCCGATTGCGGGATGCCTCGGCCGATCTGCGGCTGTTCGCCTATCGAGCCGTCGCCATGCGCCCGTTGCCACGGCTGCGCAAGGCGGTTCCCGACCCCGGCGCGGCGCTGGCGGCTCAGGACTTCGACGCCTTGGCGTCGCTGGAACTCCAGGCTCTCGGGCTCCGCCCGTCGCGCTGAAACCGCGCAGCGTCTTCGGCTCGACCGGCCCTTCTTGGGTGAGTACTGGGCAGCGCGTTGGAAGCACCTCTCGCCTCGGGTGGTCCATGAGGTGAGGCACGATCTGTTGGTCTAGATGCCCCCTTTGAGCACCAAAATGTCCTTGGGCGCGTGCCCGACGTTATGGTCCGGCAGATGTGTCTCGCGAATGACCTTCGTATCGGTCGCCAGCCGCCTGCTGCTCGGCAGCGGGCGCCTGTGGGAAGCGCACCGTCTGCTCGAACGTCTCAGTTATCGTGCTGATGCTGTGGTTCTTTCTCGCCGCTTTCGCGATATTGCTCGGCCGCAGAGCTCAACGTTGAGATGGAGCACCAGACCCGTCTCGATGCCATACAAGGAGAGCCGCAGCCCATGGGACAGCGCGGCGCGTATGTTGCGGACACCACCTCAGACGGCAAACCCTGACGCAAATCACCGCTCGCGAGGCCCTGATAGCCGCCGAACTCCGAACGCCCATCAGTGACGACGTGCGGACAGATCGGCGCAGCGAACAGTCCGACGGCACACGCCATTCGACGCGGTTCCCGCATAGTGGTCAGTTGCTAGACTAGGTGGGATGGCTGTACGCCACTACAAAGGTACGCGATCTCAGAAGGCATGCGCGGCCATCACTGCCGTGGCGCCTCGCTCGAGGCCAGGTTCACCTAGCCGGCGTACCTTCGCCAAGCATGGCATGATTCTGGATCAGACGCGGGAGCTTGGAGCGTGATCGGGTTCGTCGTCTTCGGTTTGATTGTGGGTATGGTGGCTCGGCTTGTGGTCCCCGGTCGTCAGCACCTGAGCCTCGTGATGACCCTGGTCCTCGGCCTCATCGGTTCTAGTAGTGGGGGGCGTGATCGCGAACGCGCTCGGAACCGGGGACATCTTTGAACTGAACGTCCTTGGCTCGATCGTGGCGATCGCAGCGGCCGTTCTCCTCATCATCGTCGGAGATCGACTCAGCTTGCTCGCGAAACGCTCTCGCGACTGACCGCCGGGTGGGCAGCCGCGCAACCGCGCGCCGGAGCAGCTACTCCTTGCTGCCGGTCACGCGC
>JALYGD010000020.1 GCA_030777265.1 Actinomycetota bacterium
ATCGAGTCGGCGATCCGCATGGACCCGCGCCTGACCGAGTCCCAGAAGGAAGCCCTCATGCGCGTCTACCGCAGCTACGTCTCCGAGGACGCCTGACAGCGAGATGCGCGAGGGCCCATGGCCTCAGGTTGCCGTGGAGGTCGCCCGTTTCGCGTTGTCGCTACTTCTCCTCCCAGCCACTACTAGTAGGCTATCGACCTCGACGCGGGCGAGCGCAGCCCGCCGAGGGCCAGGCGAGCGAGCGGCGCTTCCCAGGAGCGACGCGAGAGGAGCCGTCTCAGGCTTCCAAGACGGCGACGGAAGTGCCCAGGCATGGGTGAGCAGGCCAGCGACGAGACGAGGCCTCCCAGCTTCAACACGGACCCGACGCCCGGGCCCTCCCGTCGTTGGCGTCGACGTCCCGTCGCGGCCATGTTGCTGTGGTTGGCGGCGCTCGGGTTGCCGGTCCTCGCCGCGGTGCTGGTCTCCCTGGCGGTCGCGACGGTGCTGCCCGAACCTTCCACCGCTGGCGGGGCGTTGCTGTGGTGGCTCGCGGTGCTGGCAACCCCACCCCTCGTGCTCGTCGCCGTCGGGCGTGCCGCCCGCCAGCTTCTTCCGCTCGCGACCCTGCTGAAGCTCTCGCTCGCCTTTCCCGATCGCGCCCCGTCACGGTTCGTGGTAGCCCGCCAGGCCCACACGGTGGGAAGGCTGCGTCGCGGCGTCGCCGGAGACAGCACGCTCGCGTTCGACCAGCCGCGTGCGACGGCTGCGACCATCCTCGCGCTCGTGACCGATCTCCAGCGTCACGACCGGGCCACTCGCGGTCATTCGGAGCGTGTCCGCGTCTATGTGGAGCTCATCGCCGAGGAACTCGGCCTGGCACCGGCTCGACGAGAGCGGCTGGTGTGGGCCGCGCTTCTCCACGACGTCGGCAAGCTCGCCGTGCCAGCCTCGCTGCTGAACAAGCCGGGCCCGCCGAACGAAGACGAGTGGACCCATCTGCGACGGCATCCTCAGGAAGGCATGCGCCTCGTCTCGCCGTTGGGCGAGTGGCTGGGCAGTTGGGTGGACGGCATCGGAGATCATCACGAGCGCTACGACGGAAGTGGCTATCCTCGCGGCCTCGCCGCCGAGGACATCTCGCTGGCGGGGCGGATCGTCGCGGTAGCCGACGCGTTCGAGACGATGACCGCAGCCAGGCCGTACAAGCGCCCCATCGGAATTCGGCAGGCCCGCAGCGAGCTGGTCCGGACCGCAGGCAGTCACTTCGACCCGAAGGTGGTCCGGGCCTTTCTCAACGTGTCAGTGGGCAGGTTGCGTTGGACGCTGGGGCCGGTGGCATGGCTCGGGACGCTTCCGTTCCTGCCACGCTTCCGCCGCGTGTCCGACTCGGCCGTACAGGCGGTGCTCACGGCCACGACGGTGGTGGGGCTTGCTGCTGGAGGAGTACTCACGCCCGCCCTCGGGCCCTCCATCGAGGAGCGGTCCTCGCCGCGGGCCACCCGCGGCACTCCCCGCACGGGCGGGGCTCCTCCAGAGGCCCAGACGGGCGCCGCACCCGAGATCCCACCTCCCCCACCGGTGGCTCTACCGCACATGCCCACCCACCCGGGCCTGCGGCCCTTTCCCGGAACGGCTGACGAGTTCGCCGAGGGGCCGACCGCGCAACCGCCAGGCCCGTCCGCAATGGGCGCCCCGCGGCCGACCCTCCCGGCGGCAATCGCTCCCCCAACCGACGCGAGGTCACCATGTGAGGCGGCCCCCCCACCTGCGCCCCGACCTCCGCCGCGACTGTCGGACCCGTTGACGTTTGCGCTCTACCTCGACACCTGGGGGGAGGCAGACACGGCCTCCCAACCGACGCTTCCCTTGCACCCGGACGCGCCGGTGCGGCGACGGCTCGCCAACTACGACGCCGACCGCGACTGCGCACCCGGGCTTCTCCTACGCCCGACCACTCGCGGGCGGTCCGAGACCGATCCCGCCCGGCGTGCGACGTGGGTGACGACGTTCGACCGCCTCGGCGTCTTCGGCGGCTTGCCGAGCGTGACGTTCTGGAGCACGCTCGCCGGCTTCGCCCCTGGTCGTCCCGCCCGGATCGACGTCTTCCTCGACGCGTGCGCCTCGAACCTCACGCGCTGCCACCCTCTCGGTCACGGTCGCGCCACGGAGCCCGACTGGAACCGAGGACAGGAGGGATGGGTGGAGCGGACCGTGGACATCGGGCTGACCGGCGCCCTCGCCGACGAAGACAGGACGCTTGTGCTCACCTTCACCGCTGACGCGGCCGCCACCCCCTCGGACCTGTGGCTCGCGTTCGGGACCCGCGACTTTCCCAGCGTCCTGCGCGTGCCCACGCTGCTGCCCCCGAACCTGCTCCCGGACCAGCTCGCGATGCCGCCTGCCCGCTAGCAGGTCGCCGCGTCCGCCTTCCCATCAGCTCCTCGTCGCGGTTGAATGGATCGCGGCCGCTCCTTTCTTCGAGGAGAAGAGGCATGGCGCGAACTCCACAGGAAACGTTCCGGCACCACCTCGAGGCGGTCGGCGCCGCCGACATCGACGAGATCGTGGCCGATTACAGCGATGACGCGATCGTCATCACCCCCGCCGGCGTGCAACGCGGCAAGGACGGGGTGCGGCAGGCATTCACCGACCTGCTCGACACCGTCCCGGACGCCACGTGGGACGTGCCGAGCCAGATCTTCGAGGAGGACATCCTCCTCATCGAGTGGTCCGCGGACTCGCCGAAGAACCGGATCGACGACGGCGTCGACACCTTCGTCTTCACCGGCGACGGCCAGATCCGGGTCCAGACGCTGCGCTACACGCCCCAGCCGACGAGCTGAGCTGCTGCTCACCGGACCACCACCGCACGAGGCTCGCTAGTCGGGCAGCTGCCCGCGGTCGGTGTCAATTCTCGCGAGCTCGTAGCGGGGTGGGTGGAGGGGCCGCTCGGCGCGGCACGTGAGCAGTTGCCCCTGCTCGTCCCGGCGGACCACGATCTCGGCGGTGAAGAAGGTGCCATGCGGGCCGACGAAGGTGACCCGCGTCCTTCGGCCTCCGAGGGCTTCCTGTCCCAGCACGGTCAGATCGTCCGCCCCGAGGAGGTGGGCCTCTCGCCGCACGAAGTACTCGGCCGCCTGAACGTGAAAGGGCTGCCCGGCACGTCCGCGGTAGTGGCTGAGGTCGATGAGGCCGCTTTCATAGGCTTCGACCGCTGCCAGGCCCTCTTGAGGCGCGACGCGGCCGTAGTAGAGGCCGTGGGGAAAGCAGAGCAGGTTCGCCGCAAAGCGGTCGCCGCCAATGTGCGAGCATTCCCAGGTCTGCCCAGGGCGGGCCCGGGCGAGCACTCGGGCAAGGGGCCGACCGAATTCGGCGCAGCACGCGTCGTGGCGGCCGTTCGTGCAGATGAGGTAGAGGGGCGTGGTGACCGGAAGGCCGCCCACGCGTTCGCCGTCCCGCAGTGGACCGAGGTCGAGGTCGAGCAGCTCGGCTGGGCCGCCGAGCTTGAACTCCTCCACCCAAGGTGTGGGAGAGGCCGTGCACGCCACGAAGCATTCACGCTCGTCGTGGTGCGAGCGCCCGTAGCGGCGGATGAGCACGAGCCGAGCGTTCAACTTCATCGCGAGGAGGTGGAGCGCAGCCGCGGCACGGCTGGGAAGCCGGCTCTCGTAGACGGCGTCACGTCCCCACGGGCCCGGCTGCTCGAGCATGATCCAGCGGCGCACGAGCGATGCTGTGCCGCACATCGGCTCGCCTCGGGACAGGGCCGCACGTGCGCAGCCCCAGCGCTCAATCATCGACGACCATGAGCAGCCCTTCTCGGACGAGCCGCTGCACGAGCACGGTCCGGCTCGAGAGGTCGAGCAGGTCTGCGAGGTCGCGCACCCGTAGTCGCCCGGCTTCCACGAGGCGACTGACGGCAGGTTCGAGGGCCGCGGGCATGTCCAGGCGACGGTCGCCGAGTTGGACCCGCAGACGATCGCCGACGCTCGCAACCTCGCACACGGTCCCGGGACGGCGCACCACCATCGAGGCGTCCTCGACGGCGTCGAGGGCGAGAAGTTGCTGGAGTTGCCCACGCAGCAGTGGTGAGCAGCCCCGTCGGAAGCGCCCGGACATGCGCTCTGCCAGGGCGTCGGCGTCAGCGTCCGCCACCCAAGCCGCCATCTCCTTCAGACGCCGTGCGACCGCGGAACGGAAGCCGGGCTGATCGTGCGCGAAACCCACCGGCAGCGCCTCGCGAAACGTCAACTCGCTCTTCGCGGCCTCGACGAGCTCACGGAGCACGTCATGCCAGGTGTAGCTGCGCACGCCGATGGTGAGATGCACGGAAGCGACAGCGACGGTGCGGGCCGCGTGAGGGATCCCACGTGGCAGGTACAGGCAGTCGCCGGGCTTCAGTTCGACGTCGAGTTCGGCTTCGCCCGGAGCACCCTCGTCTGAGGACCAAACCTGTGACGCAAGCGGCCGGGGGACCACAGGCGGGTAGGTCACCCACTGCTTGCGTCCGTACGTCTGGAGCGCGAAGACGTCGTGCGTGTCGTGGTGGACCCGCAGCCCGCTCGCCACCGGTGGCGTCACGTAGGCGTTGGCCTGCACCGGGTGGGTGAGCGTGAGCTCGAGACCACGGCAGAAGCGCGTGACCGGCTCCCAGTAGCGGTGCAAGCCCTGCAGGACGATCGTGGCCCCCTGATGGAAGTGCTCGTAGGACCGGCCGACATCGACGAGGTCGGTCACCGTCCTGCCGCCCACCGTGCCGGAGCGCGTGTAACTCGACGGCGCGAGTGTCCTGCCGTCGCGTACGAGCCGGAAGGCCGGGGCACGCAGCGACATCGTCGAGAGGATGAGGTCGACGTTCTCGAGCGACAGCAGGTCGCCAAAGTCGTCCCCACCCCAGCTCGTGTGGAGGTGTGGCCGCTGCGCCCAGAACTCCGCGACAAAGCGGGCCACGTCGCCGACGCAACGGGCCAGACTGTCGGCTGGCGAGATCCTTCCCTGCCCGCCCGGTGACCTTCGGTCGCCAGCCCCGATCTTTCCCTGCCCGCCCGGCGACCTTCGGTCGCCAGCCCCGGCCGTCACACGCCCATCCGTCGTGGCTCAGGCGTCCGTGGCGTCGGCGTCGGTCTCGTCAGCCGCGTCTCCGTCCGCTGCGTCCGTCGCGTCGCCATCGCTGACGTCCGCCGCGTCCGCCTCGTCGGCGTCCGCGTTGTCGTCGGCGCCCGGGTCCGCGCTGTCCGCGTCGTCGGCGGAGGCGGTGAACACTGGGCCGCTCGTGAACGTGGTCTCGATGTCCTCATCGGAGATGTGGATGGTCGTGTCGGGACTCATGGCAACCTCCTGTCGAATCGCGGGCGGGCAGCGGCACCACCTTACTCGCGGGCTAAGGGTCCGAGACGCTCTCGATGCGATGGTCGAGCAGTTGACCACCCTCGAGCTCGAGGATCCCGATGGTACGTTGTGGTTGACGGCGCCGTTCCGTGGGCGAGCCCGGGTTGAAGAGCAGTTGATCCGCGACCCCGGGTTCGTTGACCGGCACGTGACTGTGGCCGAACACGACGACGTCCGCGTCGGGGAAGAGGCGGTGCAGCCGAGCCGGCCGACCACGCCGCGGCCCGCTGTCGTGGATCACGGCGATTCGAACCCCGGCGAGCTCCAGTTCGAGAGTCTGGGGCAGGACGCCGACGAGCGCGAGGTCGTTGTTGCCCAGGACCGCGTGGACCGGAGCGTAGGTGGCGAGGGCGTCGAGGACCGAGGCGTCGACGACGTCGCCCGCATGCAGGATCACGTCGGCATGGGCGAGCTCCGCTCGTGCGCGCTCGGGCAGCCGGCGCGACGATCCGGCCCTCATATGCGTGTCGGCGAGCACGACGACGTGCATGCGTGTCAGCGCCTCCGCTTGGCGGTGCTGTGCTCGCGCACGCGGGCCAGGCGTGCCATGAGGTCGTCGACCCACACCTCGTCCATGGTCACATCGCCCCTGCTCTAGTCGAGGACGACGAGCAACCGCTGACACTGAGGGCAGGTGCCGAGCGGCCCTGCGTTGCGTAGGTCACTGATCTCGAGCGGTGTCAGCTCGAGCCAGCACGCGGTGCAGAGGCCCTTTTCCAGCGCACCGACCCCCACTCGACCGTAGCGCCGCCTCGACAGCTCGTAACGGTCCAGAACATGGTCGGAGACCTGGCCGCGAAGGGTGTCACGCTCTGCTTCGGCGGCCGTCAGGTCGGCGAGGATTCCCTTCGCGGCTTCGTCACGTGCCACGGCGAGACGCTCCTGCTCCCTACGCTGCTGCTCATGGCCGCTGCCGAGCGCCTCGACCTCGCCCGCGAGCTCTTCCCGCCGCTCCATCACCTCGAGCAGCGAATCCTCGAGTGCGGCGATGCGCCGTTCGACGCTGTCCACCTCGGCACGCAGCGACTGCAACTCACGCGGTTGCGAGATCCCGCCGC
>JALYGD010000021.1 GCA_030777265.1 Actinomycetota bacterium
TCGGGACACCTTCCACGACGAGCTCGTCGAGGGCGCGGAGCATGCGGCGGCGGGCGTCATCGCGGTTCTCTCCCCACACGATGAGCTTGCCGAACATCGAGTCGTAGAGGGCGGGAATCCCCGAGCCCGTCTCGACACCTGCGTCGAGACGCACCCAAGGCCCGTGCGGCACCTCGAAGCGGGTGATGCGGCCCGCTCCCGGCGCGAACCCCACCCCCGGGTCTTCGGCATTCAGCCGCACTTCGATCGCGTGACCGCGGAGCCGCACATCCTCCTGGCTGATGCCCATGCCGTCACCGGCGGCGATGCGCAGCTGCGCATGGACGAGGTCGACGCCCGTGACAAGCTCCGTCACCGGGTGCTCGACCTGCAGGCGAGTGTTCATCTCGAGGAAGTAGAACGTCCCATCGCTGTCGAGCAGGAACTCGCAGGTCCCCGCGTTGTGGTAGCCGACCTCCTCGGCAACGCGTACCGCTGCCGCGCCCAGGCGGCCACGCAGCTGGGCGCTGATCCCAGGCGCGGGTGCTTCCTCGATGAGCTTCTGATGGCGGCGTTGCAGCGAGCAGTCCCGCTCTCCGAGGTGGATCACGGTCCCGTCGAGATCCCCGAGGATCTGGACCTCGACGTGCCTTGGCCGTTCGAGGTAGCGCTCGACGTAGACCTCGCCACGTCCGAATGCGGCGGCAGCCTCGCGCGTGGCTGACTCGAGAGCCTCCTTCAGCTCGCGAGGGCCGCGTACGACCCGCATGCCCCGCCCGCCTCCGCCGAAAGCCGCCTTCAGCGCGATCGGATAGCCGTACTCGTCGGCAAACGCCGCGGCCTCTGCTGCAGCCGAGAGCGGTTCGAGCGTTCCGGGCACGAGCATGACGTCGGCGGCCAAGGCGACCTCGCGGGCAGCGAGCTTGTCGCCCATGCGGTGCATGGCCTCGGCCGGCGGTCCGATGAACACAAAGCCGGCATCGCCCACCGCCGTGACAAAGTCGGTGTTCTCGCTCAGGAAGCCGTAGCCGGGGTGGATCGCGTCGACGCCCGCTCTGCGCGCCGCGTCGAGCACCCGCTCGACGTGCAGGTACGACTCGGCGGCGGGAGCGGGCCCGAGCAGATAAGCCTCGTCAGCTGCCCGTACATGCACGGCATCACGGTCGGCTTCGCTGTAGACGGCGACGCTGCGGATCCCGAGCTCCCTGCACGCTCGCAGGACGCGCAGGGCGATCTCTCCGCGGTTCGCAACGAGGACGGCGTCGAACACTGGCCGGTTCCTTGTCTGATGAGGACCCACCCGCCTCATCGCGGTCTTGGGCAATCATCTTGTGGGCCGCTCCTCCGGTCCCCCGGGGCCACCGCCCGAGGACGATGCGACGCTGGCCTTCGCATCGTAGCCGGGCACTTCGAGGCATTCGCCTGCCATAGCCGTCTGGAGTAGCCTCCGGCCGGGTCGGAGGACAAGGAGCGATGCGGATGTCCCATGCCGCCCGGAGGCTTGTGCTCGTCGCCGTCGGCGTGCTCGGGCTCGTGGCCTGTACCCGGGTGCCCCCCGAGATCACGAACGCCGCTGCGGTCGAGTGCCCGAGTGATTCGGACTGCTGGGACCCGCCCCGCCCCGACGGGCCCGGTGGCACGCTCACGGTCGATGGTGGTGAGTTCTTCTTCACGGACCTCGTGGTCAACGCGGTCGAGGGGCCGGTTCGGGTCACGCTGCGCAATATCGGGGGAGCCGAGCACACCTTCACGATCGACGAGGCGTTCGGGCAACGCGACGAGGTGGTCGCCCTGCCCGGTGAGACGCAAACCGGCACGCTAGAGCTCTTCCAGGGCAGCTACACGTACTACTGCTCTGTCCCGGGCCATCGCCAGCAGGGCATGGAGGGGACGCTCGAGATCCCGCCGGCGGACAGCGCGGGCTTCCCGCAGCCCGCGACGCCGGCTGCGCCCGGGCCTGGAGCTCAGGGGGCCGCGACCCCAGGCGCCTCGGGCGCGTCGCCGCCACCCTCCGAGGCACCCGCCTCGGCCGCACCGGCGGGGCCACTGCCGGTGCCCTGACAGGCCGAGTCGCAGGCCGTCCCGTCCAGCGGATTCATCCAGTGCCCGTGCCGCTGGCCGCCCTCAAGGCGCTCCGGTTGCTGCCGCCTGTCGTAACCGAATCCCTCCGCTGCCAACTGCTAGGCGAGGACAGCTGGGACCCCTGGGGAGGGCTCAACAAGGTCCGCGGCACATCGCGCCGGAGGTGCCCCGAGCGCCTCCCGAAGGGCAGCCTGCTGCCAGGGTGGGTGTGTCTGACCCTTTTCGGCCATCATGGCGCTGAGGGCCAGGACGATGGCAGCAAGCTCCTCTGGGCTTGCCGCACCGCCTCGCTCGACGACAACATTCACAGGGGCATGTTGCCGTGCTTGCGCGCCGGGCGATTCACCCTCTTCGTCCCTGCCATCCGCAGAGCCCGCACGAGCTCGGGGCGGGTCTGGGACGGTTCGATCACAGCATCGACGAAGCCCCGTTCGGCCGCCTTCCAGGGGTTGGCCAGCTCACGCTGGTATTCCTCCTCGAGCGTCCGTCTGAGGAGATCGGGGTCTTCAGCCTCGAGGATCTCGCGGCGGTAGAGGATGCTCACCGCGCCCTGCGGGCCCATGACCGCGATCTCAGCGGTGGGCCAGGCGAAGTTCACATCGGCTCCGACATGTTTGGAGCCCATGACGTCGTAGGCCCCGCCGTAAGCCTTGCGCGTGATCACCGTGAGCTTGGGCACGGTCGCCTCACAGTAGGCGTAGAGGAGTTTCGCCCCATGGCGGATGATGCCGCCGTGCTCCTGCTCGACCCCGGGAAGGAAGCCGGGCACGTCGCAGAAGGTCAGGATCGGGATGTTGAAGGCGTCGCAGAAGCGCACGAAGCGGGCGCCCTTCTCGGAGCTGTCGATGTCGAGGACTCCGGCAAGGTGCTTCGGCTGGTTGCCGACGACTCCGATGACGTAGCCGTCGAGGCGGGCGAAGCCGATCACGATGTTCTCGGCGTAATGCTGGTGCACCTCGAAGAACTCCTCGCCGTCGACCACAGCCTTGACGACGTCGCGCATGTCGTAGGGGACGTTGCTCGAGTCGGGAACGAAGGTGTCGAGTTCTGGGGATTCGCGCCAGGCATGGTCGCCGACGTCGAGGCGTGGGGACCGTTCCAGGTTATTGCTCGGCAGGAACGACAGCAGATACTTGATGTCGTCGAGGCAGCTCTCCTCGTCCTCGGCGGCGAAGTGAGCCACCCCTGAGCGCATCGCGTGGGTCATCGCCCCGCCGAGCCCCTCCATCGTCACGTCTTCCCCGGTCACCGTCTTGATGACGTTCGGGCCCGTGATGAACATGTGGGCGGTGTCCTTCACCATGAAGACGAAGTCCGTCATCGCCGGCGAGTACACCGCACCGCCGGCGCAGGGGCCCATGATCGCGCTTACCTGCGGGATGACCCCGGAGGCAAGCACATTGCGGTAGAAGATGTCCCCGTAGCCGCCCAGCGACACAACCCCTTCCTGGATGCGCGCTCCCCCCGAGTCGTTCAGGCCGATCACCGGGACGCCCATCTTCAGGGCGAGTTCCATGATCTTTGTGACCTTGTCGGCGAACACCTCGCCGAGCGAACCGCCGAAGACGGTGAAGTCTTGGCTGAACACACACACCCGGCGGCCGTCGATCGTGCCCCAGCCGGTTACGACACCATCGCCGAGAGGTCGGTCCCCACCCATCCCGAACCTGTCCGAGCGGTGCACGGCGAACATGTCCGTCTCCGCGAACGATCCCTCGTCGAGCAGGTAGTCCAACCGCTCCCGGGCAGTCTTCTTGCCCCGTGAGTGCTGCTTGTTGATGGCCTCCTGCCCGCCAGCGGCCAGAGCCTCCTCCCTACGACGGCGGAGGTGCTCGAGCTTCTCCTT
>JALYGD010000022.1 GCA_030777265.1 Actinomycetota bacterium
GAGTCGACGGTTTGACGCAGGTCGACGATGTAGATGCCGTTGCGGTCCCCATAGATGAAGCGCTTCATCTTGGGGTTCCAGCGTCTCGTCTGGTGTCCGAAATGGACGCCGGCCTCGAGAAGCTGGCGCATGGTGACGACGGCCATGAAGAATTCCCTTCGAGTCGGTTCGGCCTCCGCCCGCGTCAACCGGGACGGCCAACCCCAGCGGTGTCGCGGCACGATAGGGGCACCGAGGCCGCCCGTCGGCGGGCGTGTGTAGTGGCGACCCGCCGAGGCGGGCCAGACGAACAGAGTATCAGAGCGCCGCAGGTTGGCGGGGAGCAGGCTGGCTCATGGCGAGGGCATCCCGCCCAGCCTCACCAGGTCGAGGTTGCCTGCCATCTCGCCGAGCACCTGCTCGCCGAGGCCGACGGGATGCGACAGGAGGTGACCGAGTCCGCCCGGCTCACCGGGCACCGGGTCGTCGCCCAAAAAGGCGTGCACGACGGTGCGGCTCGCCTCGGTCAGTCGCAGCCGATCATGTCCTCCGGGAAGCACCACGTGGTCGGCGCCAGGTAGGTCGCTGCGGTGCTCGGGCACGACGAGGTCGCGTGAGCCACCGAGAGTGAGGACCTGCGTCCCCGTCGCGAGGGGTCCTGACCAGCGGGCATCTCGCGCGACCGTCCAGGTGGCCGCGAGTTCTCCGACGAGCGGGGAGCCGACGGCCAAGTCCTGCACTGTCCGCTCCTGCGGCCCTGGTAGCCCGGTTCCTGCTGCCACGCCTGCGAGCACGCCTCGTGACAACGTTGACTTGCTCGCGGCCGTCACGGCACGGGCGAGGTCTGCCCCCTCCAGTGGGGAGGCGATCGTCACAACGTGAGCGACGGGTGGAAGGGTGGGATCCGCGGCGTCGTGAAGGGTCAGCAGATAGGTGAGCGCGACGACTCCTCCCATGGAGTGGCCCACGAGGTCGACGGCTTGTCCCGGCGAACGGGCCTGCAGAGCCCGCAGCTCGTCACGCAGCTGGAGCGCCGCCCTGCGCACGCCGTCCCAGGTGTCCCGGGGACCGTACGGGAGCTGGTCGCGATGCGGGTCACGTGGGTCGCCTCCCCGGTCGTGCCTGCCCTCATAGCTGAGCTCTGTGATGTCGCTGGACTGGAAGCCCAGGTGCGTGAGGTCGATCGGCACCGTGCCGGCCCTGCTACCCAGGCCCGCGATCGCGATGACGTGGTTCGGGTTGGGCGGCAGCAGCCAACCGGGACCGTGGGCGATCGGTGAGCCCTCGACGAGGCCAAGCGCGCCCCCCAGTCCGCGGCGGCCGCGCCACGGCCCGTAATGAGGCACCTCGGGGAGGTCGGTGACGAGCTCCCGCCCCGGACCCGACAAGGCTGGCCGCCAGCGGGCTACCGTCAGGAGGGTGAGCGGGTCCAGGTAGTCGCCGCCGCGGCGAGCCCCCCAATGCAGCACCGCCCCTGCGGGGCGGTGCCCACCTACGACCGTTCCGAGCCCGTCTCCGCGACGCACAAGCCGCCCAGTGGCGGCGTCAATCCGCCCGAGTGGGCCGTAGCTTGTCCGCACGCCGTCGGAATGGTCGAGACTGACCCACGCTTGGCCGGCGATGGACCCGGCGAAGCTCACGACCCCGTCCGCTGCCGCGCGCACGGCCTCACCCTCCACGGCCGCGAAGTCGACTCCTCGATGACCGGCCCCCCAGCGCTGGGCCGGTGGATCGAAGGCAGCGACGATCCTGCCGGTGAGCGGTGGGTCATAGTCGACGCTGGGGGAGTCGGACCGCGGGGCCCCCCGAGGCGCGTCCACGTCAGGGCTCGCAGCCTTGGCTGTCTCGCCTAGCGCCCGGGGCTCCGCCCCTGCACGAGCGTCTACGATCGCAGGCGGTGAGGTCGGCCCGGGCGGGGTGGTTCGCGCCGGGGCGGCGAGTGCCACAGGATCAGCGTCGAGCGCGAGGGGAGCCGCGCCGAGTAGCGCGAACAGCATCGGGACCGACAGCGGGACCGGGGGACGGGGCACGGCACAGACTCCTCCGCCCCCGGCAGCCTGTCGCGCCGAAGCCTACGCGGATTGCGCCTTGTCCACGACGTGTTCCCACGCGGTTTGGGGACAACCGGGCGCTGGCAGTCGCCTGACCCGAGGAGTTAGGTGCGAGGTGCTGGCAGTCTCAGATGGCTTCGCGCTCGATCAGCTTCGAGCGCAACGAGAGCACCGCCTTGGTGTGGATTTGACAGACCCGCGATTCGGTGACTCCGAGGATCTTGCCGATCTGAGCCAGCGTCAGCCCCTCGAAGTAGTACAGGGCGATGACCTGCTGCTCCCGCTCGGACAGGCGGCCGACCGCTTCGCCGAGCAGGCGCCGAATCTCGATCTCGTCGACCTTCTCCTCGGGTCCGATCGAGGTGACGTCCTGGAGGGTGTCCACGAGTGCGAGGCGCTCGCCCCGCTCCCCGCCCGCGCTCAACGTTTCGTCGAGCGCCACGATCGAGATGAAGGACACCTTCTCGAGCATCGTCTGGAGCTCGCGCAACGATACGCCGAGCTCGTCGGCAAGCTCCTGGTCTGACGGGGTGCGATGCAGTCGGCCTTCGAGGGCTTGCATCGCCTTGTCGATGCTTCGCGCCTTGGCTCGCACCGAACGAGGTACCCAATCCACCGAGCGCAGCTCGTCGATGATCGCCCCCTTGATGCGGGTCATCGCGTACGTCTCGAACTTCACGCCCTTGTCCAGGTCGAAGCGCTCGATGGCGTCAATGAGACCGAACATGCCGTAGGAGACGAGGTCGGCGTGCTCGATGGTCTGGGGGAGCCCGACCCCTACGCGACCCGCGACGTATTTGACCAGGGGAGCATGGTGGAGGATGAGCTTCTCGCGAATGTCGGCCCGGCCGCTTCTCCCATACTCCTCCCACAGGGCTCGGATCTCAGGGTCCAGTTGACGACCGCCAGGGGAGGTCGCCCCGGCCCGTTCGCCCCGGCCGTCCATCACCTCTCTCATCCTAGTGCCCGGCCGTGACCAAGGCCCCGTTCGGGACGTCCCCGGGCGTGTGGGTGCGAGGTCGTATACACCTCCGCCAGTCGTCCGCGTGAGAGCTGCGTGTAGCGCTGAGTGGTTGCTAGAGACACGTGACCGAGCAGCTCCTGCACGCTACGAAGGTCGGCTCCTCCTTCGAGGAGATGGGTGGCGCAGGAGTGCCGCAGCGTGTGGGGGGTGACTCGTCCGAGCCCGGCACCGCGGGCGGCGCGCTCGATGGCGCTGCGGGCGCTGCGCACGCCGAGACGGGCGCCGCGGCTGTTGAGGAAAACGGCCATTCCCGGGTCGAAAGCGGCCCCTCGCGCTGGGGTCGTGCCGGAGGCCCGGGCGGGCGGGCCAGATCCTGAGGCGGTGGCGAGGATGGGACGTGCCTGGGTGAGGTAGGCGGTGAGCGCGTCGACCGCGGGCTCGCCGAGCGGCACGATGCGCTCCTTCCGTCCTTTTCCCATCAACCGCACCTGGCTCTGGCGGAGGTCGACGGCGTCGAGGTCGAGGGCGCACGCTTCAGCTATCCGGGCTCCACAGCCGTATAGCAGCTCGAGCAGCGCCCTATCCCGCAGGCCGGTCGGCGTCGCAGGGTCGGGAACGGCTAGGAGTGTCGCGACCTGGTCGGGGCGCAGCATCCGGGGGAGGCTCTGAGCCTGCCTGGGGCTGCGGAGCAGGCGGGCGGGGTCGTGGGTCGCGTAACCGCGTCGAGTGAGGAAAGCGAAGAATGAGCGAGCGACGCTCACTTTGCGGGCGATCGAGGCGCGCGCATAACCGGCGGCGGTCAGTTCCACGAGCAAGCGGCGCAGCAGGGGATAGGAGACGGCATCCGGGTGCGCCACCCCCTGACGCGTACAGAAGCGGGCCAGGTGTTCGGCGTCGCGTCGGTACGCGGCAACGGTGTGGGGGCTGCGCCCGCGCTCGAGGGCGAGATGGCGCTCGAACGCCGTGAGACCGGCGAGCCAGGAGCCGGGCAGGGGATCCTGGCTGGCGTCTCCCCGGTCGGTCATGGAAATAGGTGCGGCGGGTGCACCGCCTCCTCCACGTTCCGTCCCGGAGGTTCCCGTCGTCGCCCGCCCCGTTCGGAGGCGGCCCCCTCGTGCCCGCTCCCTCTTGTCATGCGTCCAGGGTGGGGGTGCATCCGGCGCTGTCAAGATGCACGCCCGTACGAGCGTCGGATGCTGGATCCTCGGGGGCAGTCAGCGGCGGGCGGTGGGGAGGCTCGCCGCCTCATGCGATCCTCCGCCCAGTGGACAAACCCGCCCGCGCCGCCGGCGCTGCCCGGTTCTCCTACGCTGTCGCCACCTCGTCATGGAGACCTTGTGAACCTCAGCGTCGAATCTCTGCTCGAGGCCGTGCCGGATCGCAACCGGGTCGCGATGCTCGCAGGCGACCCGGAGGCACTGCTCGCGGACGTCGAAACGAACCTGCTGGACCGGCGCACCGCGATCGGGGTCGAGGAGGCGTTCGCGCTGGCCGAGCTCGGCGATCACCACCTCGAGGCGTTGCTTGCCCTCGCCCATCGGGTGCGGGTCAGCTGGAGGGGAGAGGAGGTCTCGCTCGAGTCGATCGTGTCGGCCAAGACGGGTGGTTGCCCCGAGGACTGCGCGTTCTGCTCGCAGTCCGCCACCTTTCCACGTAGCGTCCAACCGCAGCCGCCGCTCTCCTCGCAGGAAGTGGTGGCCGCGGCACTGGAGGCGCGTGCCCTCGGTGCGACCGAGTTCTGCCTCGTCTATGCCGTGCGCGGCCCCGACGATCGGCTCTTCAACCACATACTCGAGCTGGTCGCGACGCTGCGGGCGCAGGCCGAGATGGACGTCGCGGTCAGCGCGGGAATCCTCGACCGCGACCAGGCCCGCAGACTGGCCGAGGCGGGGGTAGTCAAGTACAACCACAACCTCGAGGCGGCGCGCTCCTTCTTCCCCCGCATCGTGTCGAGTCACACTTGGGAGGAGCGAGCCGAAACCCTCGGTCTCGTACGCGAGCATGGCATGCAGGTCTGCACCGGTGGCCTTGTCGGCGTAGGCGAGACCCGGGCCCAACGCGCCGAGCTCGCCCTCCAGCTTGCTGCCTTCCAGCCCACGGAGACCCCACTCAACTTCCTCAACCCCCGTCCGGGCACACCGTTGGGCCAGCGCAGCCCGATGGAGCCGCGTGAAGCGCTCCATGCGGTCGCGCTGTTCCGTCTCGTGCTGCCCTGGACTCTGCTCCGTTACGCCGGCGGCCGGGAGGTTGCGCTGCGCGACCTGCAGGCCGCGGGAATCCTCGGCGGCGCCGACGGCCTCATCATCGGCAACTACCTCACGACGCTCGGTCGTCCGCCGAGCGATGATCTCGACATGCTCAGGGAGCTCGGTGTACCGCTCCGGGCTCTGCC
>JALYGD010000023.1 GCA_030777265.1 Actinomycetota bacterium
AATGGCCCGGACGCGCCAACCCCTTCCTCGAGTCCGACCGCCCAGGGGCGCGGGAGTGCCCCCTGCACGGGAGTGCCCCCTGCAGACATCCGTAGCAGCGCGGTGGTGAAGCAGTCAAAGGGCGGTAGCCCCTCGCTTTGAAGGAGCACGACCGATGGCCGATCAGGTGAAGCTTGTCGCCACGGTTCGTCGCGAGACCGGCAAGAACGCCGCCCGGCGACTGCGAAGGGAGGGACGCGTCCCCGCGGTCGTCTATGGAGCGGAGGTCGAGACGACGAGCCTGCACCTCGACGCACGCGACCTCTACCACGCCCTTCATACCGAGGCCGGAGGCAACGTCATCGTCCAACTCGACGTCGACGGTGAGCAGCACCTCACCATCCCGCGTGAAGTGCAGCGCCACCCCGTGCGCGGTGACCTTCTCCACGTCGACTTCTTCGCTCTCGAGCGGGGGCGTCTGATCCGGGTCGAGGTACCGATCCATTTGGAGGGTGTCGACGATGTCGCCTCCCCAGGTGTCGTCTCGCAGGTCCTCCATCAGGTCCCCATCCGCGTCACGCCGCTCGACATCCCCACAGCATTCGAGCTCGACGTCAGCGAGCTGATCATCGGGGACGTGCTGCGGGTCACCGACATCCCACTGCCAGCAGGCGCCGAGCTCGACATCGAACCCGACCGGACGGTCCTGACCTGCACCGCACCGAGCCTGGTGCAGGTGGCGGAGGAGGAGCAGCCGGAGACGGCAGCCGCTCAGCCCCCGGAGGCGGCTCCGCTCGGAGATCTGCCCGCAGAGGGTGTGTCGATCGGCAGCGGGGCGCAGGAGCCCGAGGACACCGGGCGGGCCGGCTTCTAGGCGAACGCGGGGCGCTGAAGGCCCCAACGGGGCCGGGCCGGGTGGTCCTGTAGTTGACACGAGCGAGGTCCAGTCGTGCTCTCGTGGCTCCGGGGACGGGCCGAAGGCCCGGGCAGGCGGGACAAATACGGACGGGCCGAAGGCCCGGGCGGGCGGGACAGATACGGACGCCAAAGCGGCGAGCCGTCATCCGAGGAGCGCTGGCTCGTCGTCGGGCTCGGCAACCCCGGGTCCGAGTACGGCGGAACCCGCCACAATGTGGGCGCGCAGGCGGTGCGCGCCCTCGGCGCCCGTCTCGGGCTGCCCTTGACGCCGAACAAGCGGGTGCGGTGTGAGGTCGCCGAGGCTCGGGACGGCGAGGTGCGGCTCGTCCTCGCCGTGCCGATGTCGTACATGAACGATTCCGGTGGGCCGGTGCGGCAGGCGGCGAGCTGGTACAAGATCCCGCCGAGACGCATCGTCGTCCTCCACGACGAACTCGACCTCGAGGTTGCAACCGTCCGGCTGAAGTTGGGCGGAGGCACCGCCGGGCATCGCGGACTCGATGACCTCGTGCGAAGCCTCGGTACCCGAGACTTCGCGCGGGTACGCATCGGCGTCGGTCGCCCGCCCGGGCGCTCGGAGGCTGCCGACCACGTTCTGCGACGCTTCAGTAGCCGGGAACAGGCTGAGATCGACGTCGCCCTCCAAGAGGCGGCCGACGCGGTGCTCGGGCTGGTCCATGAAGGTCTCGAACCGACACAGAACCGTATCCACCGTCGCAGGTGACCGCTCGCACGGCGACGCACCGCGGCGAGGCGGGACGGCCGGGCCAGAACTTCCGTCCCAGGGCACCGGAATCGGGCACGACAGGCCAGCAACGACAGGCCAGCAAGGAGACACGAGCATCCTCAACATAGCACCCCCCACTACGCCCGGCGCTCTCGCCGGGCTGCTCGCCCTCGGGCGCGAGCGACTCACTGACGACCTCGAGGCGCGCACGCTGGTCGCCGGCCCGGCAGTACGTCCCTATGTCCTCTCCCTCGTCGCCGAACACGCCGCTCCGCTGCTCATCATCACTGCGCGTACCTCGGACGCCGAGGCGCTTCTCGACGGGCTCGCCGCCTTCCTCGGACATGACCAGGTCGCTCTCTTCCCACCGTGGGAGACACTGCCCCACGAGCGCCTCAGCCCCCAGGCCGCGACGGTGGGCCAGCGCTTGGCGGTGCTCGATCGGCTTCGTCGCGGCCGAGGTGACGACCCTGAGGATGCGAACCGGACGCGGAGCGAAGCGCAACGGCCCGGGCTCGCTGCCGTCGTCGCGCCCGTGCGGGCCGCGCTGCAACCGATGGACCCCAAGGTCGGACGCGCTCCGCTCAGGGTCACCGTCCGCTACCAAGGCTTCGATCCCCTCGTCGAAGCCCTGGCGGAGCTCGGCTACGACCGCACCGTGCAGGTGGAGGCGCGAGGCCAGTTCGCCGTGCGAGGCGGAATCGTCGACGTTTTCCCCACCGCTGCACTCCATGCGGTCCGCGTCGAGTTCTGGGGCGACGACGTCACCTCGCTGCGTTCCTTCGCCGTCGCTGATCAACGGTCGACCGGCGACATCGAGGAGGTGCACATCGATCCTGCCCGTGAACTCGTCCTCGACGAGGAGTTGCGGGCTCGTGCCCGCCACCTCGCCCCTGCCCTTCCCAGCATCGCCGACCGACTCGACCAGCTCGCCGAGGGGATCCTGTTCGAAGGCGTCGAGTCTCTCGTAACCCTGCTCCACCCACGCCCTGCACTGCTCACCGACTTCTGTAGCGGCGGAGTCGCCCTCGTCGACCCCCTCGTCGTGCGAGATCGGGCCACGAAGCTGTGCGAAGAGGCCGAGGCTCTGCTCGAGGTCGCGTGGGAGACGGCAGCGGGACACCGGCCAGACGACGCGGGCTATGCGAGCGTCGACGCGCTCCTCGATCGCGCCCGCGGCCCGGTCTGGGAGCTCACGCCTTTCACGCCTTCTGGTGCGGGGCGGGCCGAAGGCCCGGGCGGGCGGGACAGACCGGGGCGGGCCGAAGGCCCGGGCGGGCGGGACAGCTGGCGACGGGAGGTGAGAAGTGTCCCTGGGCAAGCGTGGGACAGCTTCCGGGGCAATACGGCGGCGCTCGCCGAACGTGCCCGTGCACTCCTCGCGGCCGGCACCCGCGTGGTGGTCACCTCCGCCGGGCACGGCCCGGCGCAGCGCCTGAGCGAGCTGCTAGGAGAAGAGGGCGTGCCATCGCGCTACAGCGACGCCCTGGGCGGTCCGACCGCTGACGAGGCCGGCCGGCTCGTGGAGGTCGTGGCCAGTCCCCTGCGGGAGGGTTTCCTCGCGGCCGAGCTCGACCTCGCCCTGCTCGGCGAATTCGACGTCTTCGGTCCCAGGCGCCAGCGCCGCGCCAGTCGGCGTCTCGGCACACGGGCGTCAGCCAAGGAGGCGGTGCTCGACCTCCAACCCGGCGACTACGTCGTACATCGGACTCATGGGGTTGGCCGTTACACCGGCCTTGAGACCCGGCGGGTGTCGACCCCGTCGGGGGCCGCCGCAAGTCGGGACTATGTCGTGCTCGAGTACGCGAAGGGCGACACGCTGTTCGTCCCCTCCGATCAGGTCGACGCGATCGCCCGTTACGTCGGAGCAGACCAGCCGACGATCATGCGACTGGGCGGAGCGGAGTGGGAACGGGCGAAGCGGCGCGTCCAAGGGGAGGTCCGCGAGATCGCGTCGGAGCTCATCCGCCTCTACACCGCCCGTCTGCACGCGCCAGGACACGCCTTCGCGCCAGACGAGACCTGGCAGCGGGAGCTGGAGGACGCCTTCGAACACGTCGAGACCCCCGACCAGCTCGCCGTTGTCGAGGAGATCAAGCGGGACATGGAGGCACCCCTTCCCATGGACCGGCTGCTGTGCGGCGACGTCGGATTCGGCAAGACGGAGGTGGCGGTACGCGCGGCCGCCAAGGCCGTCTTCGGCGGGGCGCAGGTGGCGGTGCTCGTGCCGACCACGCTCCTCGCCCAGCAGCACTACGAAACTTTTCGCGAGCGCTTCGCCGGATTCCCGGTTCACGTGCGCATGCTCAGCCGCTTCGCGCCGCCCAAGGAACGGCGGGAGATCCTCGACGGCTTGGCGGCAGGTAGCGTCGATCTCGTGATCGG
>JALYGD010000024.1 GCA_030777265.1 Actinomycetota bacterium
GATGGAGCGACGCTGCCCTGTGCGCGCCGGGTTCAGCTCAACCTCCCCACGTGGCGCCTCCATGGATCCGCTTCCGGGCCCGCCGCTGTGGCTCCCACCTCGCCACTGCATCCACCCATAAGCCCGCAGCATCATCTCGAGCGCTCATGGCCGGCCATGCACAGCGGTTGAATGATGGCAGGAGTGGACGCCCGAGCGACGGCTGCAGGTGAGCTCGAAGAAGGAGGAGATCATGCAACCCGACCGCCGCGGGCAGGAGGTCTTCCAGCACCCGATGCTGCCGATTCGTGTAACCCCTCGGGCAGGCGCCGGGAGCGGCAACATGACCGGTCGGCGGTGGCCGACCCCATCCTGCCTCGATCTCGCAGAGGTGACGCGCGACGGGCTTGTGGCCGGCGCCATCGCAGGAGTGGTCAGTGGAGCCCCTTCTACGCTGTGGGCCCTTGCCACGGGAGGTGACCCGCTCGAGGCCGCCCGCGCCGCGGGCAGCATCCTGGCCCCGAACGCCGGACCACTCGGGCTCTACAGCGCAGCGGCGGTGGTCCACAGCGGGCTGTCGCTGGGGTGGGGCGTGGTGCTCGCCTGGCTCCTGCCCCGCCGGCGGCCCGTCCTGATGGGAGCTCTGGCCGGTGTGGCCATCGCGACACTCGACCTCGGTATCGTGGGGCGGCACATACCCCGTGTGCGCGCCCTCCCACCCGGCCCGCAGGTTGCCGATCACCTGCTCTACGGGGTCACGGTCGCCGCCGTGCTGAGTCGCCGACAGCGACTCCGAGCCAGCCTCGTCGACGGGGGCGGCCCACGCTCTGCAGATGGTCACGTGTTCGCATCCTTCAGCAGGGAGGGGAGCTCCTGAATGCGGCAGGAGAGCACCATCCGTCCGAGCTGTACCTCGACGTCGGGGGCGCAGGTCACCAGCTCCTCCGGCAGGGCGACTCTCAGAGCGGTGGCCCGACGGCCGCCCAGCCGCAGCGTTCGGTCCCGGATCTCCGGTTGCGCGGTCACCGTCGTGCCTCCCAACGTCACTGACACCTGTCCGGGGCGGAGCTCCACCGTCGCACCCACAAGGTCGGAGATCATCGCGGCCGTCAACTCCGCTGTCAGCATGCCGGTCTCGATGTCGCGCAGCTCGACCTCCTGGCGTCGGAGCAACACGTCACGATCCAGCTCCAGGCCCTCGACATGGAAGCGCACGGTCGCGAAGGTGACCCGCTGGCGAACCAGCTGGTCCAGGGTGAGCGTCATGCGGCGGATGCGGCCCGTCGTCAGCAGGCGGGCCACGATCGGGAAGGAATCCACATCAGCGCTGACAGCCGCGACGTCGCGAGTCCGCTCCCGTACCCGCTCCTCTATGCGCGCTTCGACGACCGATGGAGCTACCAGCTCCACCACCGCCGCGAGACCGATCACGCCCACCACAAGGACGATCAGAAACCGTCTCAGTGACATCTCCTTCCCGCGCTTCCACATCCTGCCTCGCCTGCCAAAGGAGGTGCCAATCCGTCCCGAGCGCCGACAAGCCTTATCTTTGCAGGCGGGCCCGCCCGCTTAGCTGGTTCTGAGGAGCGCATGCAACGACGCACGCTGGTCCGGGGCCTCGCTGGGGTTACGCTGGCGATCGCAGCTGGAGACCTTGCTGCGCTGATGGCACGTAGCGCCCCGCCGTCGCCGAGCCCATCGCGGCCCTCACTCGACGACACCGTGCCTCCTGGTCCGCCGAGAAGCCCGCCGTTGCCCGGCCAGCTCGACGACCGCACCGCCAGCCCACTCCTGCCGCAGTCGCCGCAGGCCAGGGCCCGTGCGCTCATCTGCCGTGACGCCTGGGGTGCCCTACCACCGACGGGACCGCTCGCCGCCCATCGGATCGAGCGCCTCACCATCCATCACACCGCCGTCGTCGCCACCGACGCCGCAGCCGCCCGCGACCGGCTCCGCAACTACCAGCGGTACCACCGGAGCCGCGGGCTCGGCGACCTCGCCTACCACGTCGTGATCGACCGCGCCGGCAACCTTTTCGAAGGTCGGGCCCTCTCGGCCGCTCCCGGTACATTCACGCGCTACGACCCGCTCGGGCACTTCACGGCCTGTCTTGACGGCAACTTCGAGGTGCAATCGCCTACAAGGCCGCAGCTCGAAGCTCTCGTCGATCTGCTCGCCTGGGCCACGGACAGGTTCGGAGTGAGCCCTGCCACCATCCGCGGCCACCGCGCCTACGTCGCCACCCGCTGCCCTGGTGCTGCCCTGCATGCACTTGTCGCGGACGACACGCTGCGCCGACGCGTCGACGAACGACGAGCGGCCGGCCGGGTCGAACTCGTGCCCGTGTGTGGCCAGGAGAACGGGACGCGGATGTCCTCGCTCGTCCCCGGCCGTCACCGGACCGCAGGCGGTGGCACGGCCTCCCTGTGAACCCATGGGCGCGACGACCACCCAAAGCCCGCGCTAAGGTTTCGCCCCGACAGGATCCGGCATTCCGGACTCGGGTACGCCGCGGGGACCGCCGTCCGGCTACTCGAACCTTTGCCAGTCGCCGTAGTGCACCGGCGACCTCCGGGAGGCGAAGCGGTGGTGATGCTGGGCTCCTTCCTCGCACCGCTTGGCAGAACCGCGGGCGGGCTCGTAGGAGAGGCGAGGAGTCGCACGGGCAAGCTCGTGGGCTCCGCCGCGCATACCGCCGGCGCGGTGCTGAGTGCGCCTCTGCGCGCTGTCTCCGGGGGCGCAGGCGATCGGCCCTATGACCCCACCCGGCAGCTGCACCACGCCCTCGACCTCCTGCGCGGACGTGCCCGCGCGGTGTGGGTGGGCGAGGGCCGCCTCCACGTGCAGCTGTCGGTCGCCCTCTCCACCGACGACGTGGCCAGCGCGCGGCTCGAGACGTTGCTGCTCGACCGGCGCGGCGTGGACTGGGCCGCGGTCAATGGGGTGACTCATCGAGTTGTCGTCGCCTACGACCCCGCAGAGGTCGCCGTCGAGGAGCTCCTCGCCGTCGTCGACGAGGTCGACGAGACCTGGCAGGAGACCGAGGCGGAGCTCCCCGGCCATCCCGCTGACCTTGCCCCCCTGCTGCGTCAGCTCGTCTCGTTCGCCGCCGACGCGGCGGGCCTCGCCATCGCCACGGCGGGTCGTTACAGCCGCCTGCCCGCGCTGCCGGCAGGTTTGACTGTCACGGTGGGGCTGCTCGAGAACGCTCCTCGACTGCGCCGGCTGTTCGAGGCGCGTCTCGGCCCCGCCACCGCCGACCTGGCGCTGTCGGTTCTCACCGCGGTCGTCGCCGGGCTCGGGCAGGGACCGCTCGGCCCCGCGATCGACCTCCTCCACCGCGCTGGGATCATCGCCGAGATCTCCGCGCGGCGAGCGTCCTGGGAGCGTCGCGAGCCGGAGCTGTGTGCCGACCCGACCGGCCCCCGATCCGAGCCACTAGCGCTCGGGCCCAGACCAGCCCCGCTCCCTGACGGCCCGATCGAGACCTATGCGGAGCGGGCATGGTTCGCATCCCTCGCCGCGGCGGGGATCACCCTGCCCGCGACCCGCAACCTCGAGCGGGCCTCGGCCGCGCTCGCGGCAGGGATGCCGAAGGCGGCGCGGCTGGGGCGGGAAGCCTTCGCAATCCACCTCGGACGGGTGCTCGCCCAGCACGGCATCCTCGCCTTCGATCCCGGGGTCTTGCGGCTGCTCGACCGGGTCGACCTGGTGGTGGTCGAAAGACGCCTCCTTCAGCCCGATGACGTGCGCCTCATCGGGGAGATCCTCCGGATCGGGAACATAACGGAGGACCGGGTCCGTGAGCGTGTCGCCGAACTCTTCGATCCGGAGGATCCAGACACGACTCGCCGACGGGGGGAGTGGAGGCTCGCGCCCTTCGAAGAGGCCGCGGTCGACCCCGGCCCGGGACGGGCCGCAGGCCCCGGCGGGTGGGGAGCCCCTGGCCTGCGCAAGCGCGCTCGCGAGGTCGAACGTCGCGGTTCGGCGGTGCTCGTCCTGTCCCACCGCGACGAGCCCGTCGCGCTCGTCGAAACCCGCCGTGAGCAGAACGCCCTCCACGACCGCGTGGTTGCCGCGGTTGCAGAGGCCGGGCTTGCTCTGGCGTTCGCGGCAAGCGGCTCGGACGACGTGGTCGGCGTCGAGGCGGAGTGGGTCCTGCCGGAGGGCGAGATGCTCGTCGCGGCGATCCAGCGGCTGCAGCGCGACGGTCACGTGGTCTGTGTCGTCGCGAGCCGAAATCACGCGGCGCTCGCCGCCGCCGACGTGGGGGTCGGGATTCGACGGCCGGATGAGCCGCCGCAGTGGACCGCCCACCTGCTCTGCCGTGACGACGTGAGCGATGCCCTCATCATCATGGAAGCCTGCGCCGCGGCCCGCGACGTGAGCATCCGCAGTGTGCGCCTGGCTGCGACCGGGGCAGGCGTCGGCGGGTTCTTCGTGCTTCGCGGCCTGGGAGCCACGACGCGCCCGGTGCTCGTGGCCGTCCACATCGCGTCACTGGCTGCGCTCAGCAATGGCGCCTGGACGGCCATCTCCCTGGGCCGGCGTCCCCGGTCGAGCGCCCCGGACCGCGTTCCCTGGCATGCCCTGGACGCCGAGAGTGTCCTCGAGCGTCTCGAAACGTCCACGGCAGGCTTGTCCCAACGGGAGGCTGACCGCCGACGGGTGCTGCCGGGCCGCACCAGGCCCAGCCCGCGCGTGCTCGCCCAAGCCGTCGTCGAGGAGCTCAACAACCCATTGACCCCGATCCTGCTGGCTGGAGCGGGACTTTCGGTTGTGGTCGGCTCGGTTGCGGACGCGTCGATGATCACGGGCGTCGTCGCGCTGAACGGGCTCCTTGGTGGACTTCAGCGCTTCCGTACCGAGCGGGCCATCAGGGAGCTGGGGCGGGTCGAAAGTCGCCGGGTCACCGCGGTGCGTGACGGCGAGTTGACGGTCGTCGACGCCGCCGACGTCGTTCCCGGCGACGTCATCCGGCTCGAGGCCGGCGAGGGCGTCCCCGCCGACTGCCGCATCCTCGAGGGCACCGGGCTCGAAGTCGACGAGTCAACGCTCACGGGTGAATCGGGCACGGTGATGAAGAGCCCCGACCCCTCACTCGCCGCGGCGGTGGCGGAACGAAGCTCCATGCTCTACGACGGCACCTACATCGCAGCGGGCTCGGCCACCGCCGCGGTCGTCGCCGTGGGGCCGGCAACCGAAGCACGGCGGGCCTTCTTCATGGGCGAGAAGCCGACAGAGAGCGGCGTCGAGGCCCGCCTCAGCTCCCTCACCTCCCTCACCATTCCCGCCGCCCTGCTGAGCGGCGTCGGTGTGGTGGGGGCGGGGCTTCTGCAGGGCCAGCCGGTCTCCGCCACCGCCCGGGGTGGCGTCGGTCTGGTCGCCGCAGCCGTCCCCGAGGGACTTCCCTTGCTCGCCACGACCGCACAGCTCGCCTCGGCGCAGCGGCTCAGCGGCCGAGGGGCGCTCGTGCGCGACCCGCGCTCCATCGAGGCCCTCGGTCGGGTCGACCTGCTGTGCGCCG
>JALYGD010000025.1 GCA_030777265.1 Actinomycetota bacterium
CTGAAGCTGGTGTCGCCCGATCATGCTCCCGGTCAGCCGGTGTCCTGAGCGACCTCGTAGCCGACGAGGATCAGGGCGTTGGTGAGGAAGAGCCAGACGGCCAGGAGCACGATCGCGGCGAGGCCGCTGGTGGCGTACCGCCGTTCGAAGTCGGTGCCCATGTTGAGGAAGAGAACGTAGACGAGCGAGAGCACCGAGATGGAGCCGGCGGCCACGGCCGCGCCCCGGACGATCCCGGACCGTCCGATCTTTCGGGGACCGAAGACCACGTAGATCACGGCGATGTTCACCCAGCTGGCGGCGAACCCGAACACCAGCGCGACCGCCCAGCCCGCCACCCGGGCCAGCATCCCCTCGCCCAGGATGGTCGTGCCGAGGTAGGACGCCACCAGGCCGGTAAGCGCCAGGCCGGGCACCACCCCGAGTAGGGCTAGGGCTAGTGCCCGACCTCTCAGCCCCTTAGCTTGCCGGTCGGGAACGGGGGAGAGCCGCTCGAAGGCCCGTGTGATCCCCGCCCCGTAGGCGGTGGCAGGCCACAGAAGCGCCACAAAGGCGCCCACGCCCAGTCCCACGCCCAGCTGTGCCACCCGTCGGAAGGCCTCGTCCAGATTGAGCCGGTTGGGCGCCAGGCGAGCCAGCCCGTCGGCGACCTCCTGCACCCTGGCGTCGCTGGTGACGAGGCTCAGCACCCAAAGCACCAGGATGGCGAAGGGCGCCACCGACACGAGGGCGTAGAAGGCCAGGCCGGCGGCCAGCATCAAGACGTCCTCGCCTCGCAGCCGCCGCACCACGTCGTCCACCGGCCGCGGGAGCCGCTCGACGATCCGTTGCAGCGCCGCGGTCGGTCGCCGGGAGCTGAGGGGCCTTCGGGAGGGCACGAAGCACAATCTGCCCAGCGGCAACCACGGCTAACGCCGTCGGGATTGACCGCCTTCCCCCAAGGCGAGAAGTCCATTTCCGAGAGGTGCTCATCTGGCGCCCTCGCCTGGCGCCCCGTCTACATGGTGGGAGGATAAGCGCGCGCATGAAGTACGTCCTCTCCAGTTGGAAGATGTACCCCACCGTCGACCAGGCCCAGGCGTCGTTCGAGGCCATCCAGGCTGGGCTTCAGGAGCGCGCGCAGCGTGGGACCGTGCTGCCGCGGGTGATCCTCTGCCCACCCTTCCTGTCGTTGGTGCCCTTCGCCGCCCTCCTCGACCACCGCTTCCTTGCGCTCGGGGCGCAGAACTGCCACTGGGAAGCGGAGGGTCCCCACACCGGCGAGATCTCGCCCCGGATGCTCCAGGGGCTGGTCGACTACGTCCTCGTGGGCCACAGTGAGCGGCGGGCGGCAGGCGAGACTGACGAGCAGGTCGCCTGGAAGGTGGCGGCCGTCGCCCAGCACGGCCTGACGCCGATCCTCCTGGTCGGGGAGGACGATCCGGGTGAGGACGCCATCCTCCACAGCGAGCAACAGCTGCGCCAGGGGCTGTCTGGCGTTGACGTAACGACGCAGCCCGTCCTGGTGGTCTACGAGCCCACCTGGGCCATCGGCACCGACGAGACCGCTCCCACGTCGCACGTGAGGCGCTCGGTCACGCATCTCAAGGCTGTTCTCGCCGACATGGGTGCGACGGAGCCCAAGGTCCTGTACGGCGGGAGCGTGAACGACGACAACGTCGACGCGCTGGCTCGGCTCGACGTGCTCGACGGCGTCGGCGCCGGGCGGGCGAGCCTCGACGCCGCCCAGTTCCTCCGTCTCATCGACCAGGTCGCGCGGGCGATGTGACGAGGGGGCGAACCGCAGAACGTCAGATCACCCGCGGGTTGCCGCCGTCGACCGGGATCTGGGCTCCGGTCGTCTTGGCGAAGGCCGGTCCGCAAAGGGCGATGCAAGCTCGTGCGACGTCGGCGCTCGTCACCTCGACGCCGAGGAGGTTCTTCGATCGGTACTGCTCGACGCTCAGGCCGTAGTGAGCGGCGCGCTGCTCGAGCACCTCCGTGGTCCAGACGCCGGTGTCGAAGACCCCGTCAGGATGGATCACGTTGACGCGGATGCCGTCCGACGCCCATTCGAGCGCGGCGACGCGCGCCAGCTGGGTGAGGGCCGACTTCGACGCGGAGTACGCGGCCGCGCCGGGTCCGGGGGCATGGACGTTCCTCGAGCCGATGAAGACCACCCGGCCGCCGCCCGGCGAGGTCCTCATCAGGGGGTAGGCGTGGTGCAGGAGGGCG